>DATDMD010000160.1:0-30840 GCA_036518975.1 Baekduia sp. | reverse complement strand
TAGCGCGCGTCGCGCCGTCAACGGCGTCGAAGGGTTCTCTACGCACCCTTTGATGCCGTTGAGTCCGGGCGCGTGGCCGGACGGCGGCGCATCCGCCTCGGGCCGCGCGTCGGCGCGGCCAGAGGCGGATGCGCCGCCGTCCGGCCACGCGCCCGGCCTCAACGGCATCAAAGGGTGCGTAGAGAACCCTTCGACGCCGTTGACGGCGCGACGCGCGCTATCTCACCCCGGCCGCTCGATCCCGCCGATCAGCTCGCTGAGCTTGATCCAGCCGGCGCTGTGCGTCCTCCAAACCACGCCGTCCCCACCGCCGTCGGCGCGTTCGATCAGGCCACGGCGCGCCAGCACGTCGACGTGGCGGCCCATCGCCTCCGGCGACAAGCCGGCGTCTTCCGCCAGCGTCGGAAGGTCGGTGGGTTGCTCCTCGAGCAGGATCAGCGCGCGGAGGCGCACCGGGTCTGCGACGACGGTGAGGAACTCCTCGTCCAGGAGGTCGGCGGCGGTTGTCATGTGGCGAGTCCGGAGGGCGGGCGGCGATTCATCCCGGCAACCGTAGCTGGCGTTCGCCGCGCAGGGAAGGACGGCGGGCTCAGGCGAAGGGCTTGGCCACCATGAAGAAGATCGCGACGAGCACCAGCGCGCCAAGTGTGACCTCGGTCGTCATGTAGCGGCGGTACACGCGGTGGTACTCCGGCGAGAAGGACGGTGGGCCGGAGGTCGCCGACAGCGCGGCGAGCTGGCCCGTCCAGCGGACGATCGCGCCGCCCGCGACGACGATCACGGCCAGGATCGCGACCGGGACCATCACCCAGGTCTCGCCCCAGAGGTGGTCCTTCGACGCCATGTAGACGCCGAACGCGAACAGCAGCACGGTGCCCGGACCGGTCAGGACGAGGTTCAACCGATGTTGTACGTCATGGACGGCCGGCAGCGCGCCCGGGTGGTTTCGATGGAGGTAGGGCAGCAGCAGCGGATACGCGAACGGCAGGCCGTAGGCCGCCAACGCGGCCATCACGTGGAGCGACTCGACTACTGAGTACGTCGAGACCGCGACGCTCACGCCGGCACCGCCACGGCGCCGAGCACCTCGTCGAACGCCGCCACCTTCTGCGTGTCCTCGTAGACGCGCTCGCGGACGACCTTCCCGAACCGCGTCCGCAACACGATGACCGAGCGGTTCTCATACACCTTGGTGGCGCCGTCGTACGCCCAGTCGTCGAACAGGATCGCGATCCGCGTCGCCCACGGCGGGCCGGCGACGAACACGTCCTTGATCTCGCCGCGCAGCCCGGCCGCCAGGAACCGGCGCAGGAACCCCTCGATCTCGGCCCGCCCGCGGTAGACCGGCCCCCACGTGTGGTCGCCGGGGAACTCGAGCTCGGCGTCCGAGGCGTACATCTTGAGCAGCGGCCCCGGATCGCCGGCCATCAGCGCGCGCACGTTGCGCCCCAGCACGGCGCGCACGCTCGCGGTGTACAGCGGGTGCGCGGTCGCGGCGCCAAAAGCGGCGGCGGCCAGCGGTAGACGTCTCATGGCTCACAAGCTCCCTGGTCCAGACGACACGACGAATTAGGTAGATCGCTCTAGCGCGAACGCTAGCTATCATCGGTCCCGATGTCGACCCCCACGCGTCAGCGCATCGTCGAGGCGGGCGCCGAGCTCCTGCGCCACAAGGGCTACGCCGGCACCGGCGTCAAGGAGATCGTGGCCGCCGCCCAGGCGCCCTTCGGCTCGCTGTACCACCACTTCCCCGGCGGCAAGGAGCAGATCGGCGAGGAGGTGATCCGCTGGTCGGGCGCCGAGTACGGCAAGTTGGGGCCCTTGATCTTCGACGCCGCGCCCGACGTCGTCACGGGCGTCCGGATGTTCTTCGACGGCGCGGCGGACAACCTCGAAGCCACCGACTGGCTCGCGGGCTGCCCGATCGCGACCGTCGCCCTGGAGGTCGCCAACACCTCCGAGCCGCTGCGGAAAGCGACCGCCGACGTGTTCACGTCCTGGATCGAGGGCCTCGCGCCGCGCTTCCACCAGGCCGGCGTGGCGGACAACGCCCGCGCCACCGAGTTGGCCATCACCTTCATCTCCGCGCTCGAGGGCGCGTTCATCCTCTCCCAGACCTGGCGCGACACCAGGCCGCTGCGCTCCGCCGGCGCGATGGTCGCCCGCGAGGTCGAGGAAGCTCTAGAAGAGGTCTAAGTCCGCCGCGCCGTCGTGCAGCCCGCGCCTATGGATCGCCGCGCCGCTCGTCCCGGGCACCAGCCGCTTCAGCAGGTCCTCCAGGCGGTCGGCGTAGGCGTCGGCCCCGAAGCGCTCGGCGGCCGCGCGCGCGGCCGCGCCCATCTCCTCGCGCTTCTCCAGAACCTCCAGCACCGCGACGGCCAGTCCGGCCGTGTCGCCGGGCTCGACGAGCTTGCCGGTCACGCCGTCCTGGACCAGCTCGGGCAGCCCGTCGACCCGCGTCGCGACGACCGGCGTCCCGGCCGCCATCGCCTCGGCGACCACGGTCCCGAACGGCTCCTGCGTCGAGGGCAGGACGAGGACGTCGAGCTGTCCCAGGATGCCCGCCGCCTCGGCGACGCGCCCGACGTGGTCGACCTTCGACGACGCCCGGACCGCGGTCGCGTACGCGGTGTCCTCGTCCTCGTAGGGGTCGTCGCCGACGATCACGACCCGGACGTCCGGGCGCGCCGCCCGGATCGCCGGCGCCGCCTTGACCAGCTCGAGCGCGCCCTTGCGCGGCACCAGCCGGCCCACGAACCCGACGACCGGCACGCCCTCGGCGACCGCCGGCCACGGCGCGTCCCGCGGCTCGGGATCCAGCTCGACCGGGCACCCGATCACGTGCACGTCGAGCGGGTCGAGCCGCGCGCCGACGGCCTTCGAGTCGGCCAGGACGAGGTCGGCGCCGTGCCAGTGCCGCGGCACGCGCTCGACGATGTCGTGGACGTGCAGCACGCTGGTCTTGCCGCGCAGCGCCGGCAGCAGCCGGCCGGCGACCGTCCCGTTCAGGTACGTGACGTCCGCGTCGCGCGACAGCTTGCGGATCCGCGGCCAGGACGCGACCGCCCGCGCGCCCGCGCCGTGCTCCAGGCCGCCGACCTCCAGCGGCTCCCACGACCAGCCGGTCGCCGCCAGCTCCGGCGCCGGCGCGACCCCCGGCGACGTCAGCGCGATGTCCCAGCCGCGCCGCTCGAACCGGCGCAGCAGGCGCAGCAGCCCGATCTCAGGACCTCCGAGTCGGTCCACCTGGCAGACGGCGAGCAGCCTCATGGGCGAACAGTTCTAGCGCTTCTTCTTGCGCTGCTTGGCCTTCTGCGCACGCTCGGACCTCGCTTGGGCCTGTAGCGTCAGGACACGGAGCGCCTTCAGGTAGTCGGCCTTGCCCGTCGGCGACTGCGGGTCGAGGTAGAGCGCCGGACCCAGCAGGCGCAGCGCGAGCTGCGGGTCGTTCTCCTGCTCCAGCGCGAACCCGGACAGGTACTCCCACGTCGACGGGTTGTTGGGCTGCAGCCGGACGGCGTCGGTCAGCGCCTCGCGCGCGGCGTCGCGGTGGTGCGCGGTGCTCTCGACCAGCGCGCGCGTGAGCAGCGGGTCGATCGACAGCGGGTTGCGGTCCTGGGCGGTCTGCACCGCCGCCGACGCCTTGGCGTAGTTCGTGGACGCGAGCTGCAGCGCCTGGTTCTGCGCGTGGATCGACCCGAGCGGCAGCCACGCGGTCCACGCGGCCAGCCCGCCGAGCGCCAGCGCGCCCACGGCGATCGCGACCCGCACGGGCGAGCGCAGGCCCTGCGCGAGGCGCGCGCCGAGCATCCGCGGGTCCGCGGGCGGCTCCGACAGCGGGCCGCGCCCGGCGACCCAGCCCGCCGCGACCAGCGCGATCACGGCCGTCCCGGGGACGAACCACGTCCAGTCGATGAACGAGTGGACGCCGAAGATGAACACCATGGTCGCGAGCGTCGCCATCGCGACGTACTCGGGACCGCGCCGCGCGCGCCTCTCGGACGCCGACGTCGGCGCCGGCGGCGCGCGGCCGACCAGCCGCGCGGCGACGTCCGGCAGCGGGACGCGCCAGCCCAGCGTCCGCGCGGTCGCCACGAGCCACGCCAGCGTCAGCGCCGCGCTGACCAACAACCCCAACAAGCCGAGGTCGGCCGCGGTCTGCACGCCGTAGCCGTGCGAGTGCTGGACGTCCAGGCGGTCGGTCCGGTAGCGCAGCCGCGCGGTCTTGTAGCCGCCGGCGCCCACGCCCTTCAGCGGGTGCGCCTTGAAGACCTTGATCGACTCGTCCCAGTACCGGGCGCGCACGCTGCCGACCGAGGTCAGCCGGCTCGGGTCGTTGAGGACCGTCGTCTGGGAGTTCGGATCGGTGAGCGACTTCCACCCGGAGGAGATCGAGCCGCCCAGGCCCTTGGACGACATCGCCAGCGCGACGACCAGCAGGACCGGGACGAGCGAGAGCGCGACGAGGATCACGGCGCCCGCCCGGCGCCGCGTCGGCTCCGAGGGCGCCTGACGCGCCGCCTGGAAGCCCATCGCCAGCCCGAGCGCGAGCAGGACGATGACCATGACGACGACCGCGAGGCCGAGCTCGTGCCCGGACGTCGCCTGCTCGGCGACGCCGACGCCGTCCTTGGTCAGCGTGTCCTGCGAGAACACCCAGCCGGCGACCGCCAGCGCGCCGAGCGCGCCCGTCGCCAGGACCGCGACGCCGCGCAGGCGCAGCGGCACGATCACGAACCACAGCCCGACGCCGAGCCCGACCGCCAGCAGCGAGCCGCGCGAGTAGGCCAGCAGGATCGTCAGCAGCAGCACGCCCGTGATCGGGTAGGCGAGCGCGTTGAGCGCCGCGTGGCCCGAGCGCCGCGCTCCGAGCCACAGCGCCGGCGGGACGCCGAGCGCGGCCGTCAGGCCGACCGCGTTCCAGTACCCGTAGGGCTCGCGCAGCCGCGCGTAGGTCTGGCTCTCGTGCGACGACAGCGCGCCCGGGAAGACCTTGGTGAGGATCGCCCAGACGCAGATCGCCGTGGTCGCGGCGCACAGCGCGCCGAGCAGCGCGCTCGACCACGCGCCGAGCGTGCGCGCGCCGATCACGGACGCGCCGAAGATCAGCAGGTAGGAGACGGTGCGGTTGGCCTCCAGCCACGCGTCGGACGGCTCGATGGCCCACGTGATCGACAGCGCCGTGAGCGCGGCCAGCCCCGCGAAGCAGGCGACGGTGAGGCCGCCCCACCAGCGGCGATCGCTGACCGCGAGGGCGCCCAGCGCGGCGAACACGCCGCCGACGACGTCCAGCGCGATCTCGACCGTCGTGGTCGGCCCCACCGAGAGGCCGCCGCCGCCGCGCAGGCCGACGGCGGCGAGGCCGAGCGCGAGCGCGACGCCGAACAGCGTCTCGCCCGGGGGCAGGCGCGGCGCGCGGCGGCGCCGGGTCCCGCCCAGGACGCGTGCGTCAGACGGGGCGGCGACCGAGGACAAGGCGTCGGGTTCCCAGGCCGGCGGCCCCGGCGCCGGCGATGATCAACAGGGCCAGGATCGCGAGCAGCGGCGTCGGGAGGTCGGAGAGCCCGCTGGACTTCGCGCCGCCGAGCTCGCTCGGGTCGATCGGGCGGCCGTCGAGCTGGATCGGCGTGTCGCCCGCGGCGACGGCCTTCTGGAAGGCGGCCTTCTCGGCGGACGTCGCGCTGGCCAGCGGGTCTGCGCCGGGCGCCGGGGCGGGTGCGGCGTCCCCGCCGGCGCCGGCCGTGCCGCCGCCGGTCGTCCCGCCGCCACCGGTGGTCCCGCCCGCGGCCGCGCCGCCGCCGGAGCCGCCGCTGCTCGAGCCGCCGCCTCCGCCGCCCAGCTGCGCGCGCTGGATCTGGGAGCGGCAGTCGGTGTACTCGTCGACGTCGGCCGGGACGTGCGCGAGCGCGTCGGCGAGGTCGGCCTGCGAGTAGTGGCCGTCGAGCTGGCCGTCGGTGCAGTCGTGGAAGATGGCCTGCCTGGCGTTCGCGGACGCGGTGGCGGGCAGCGCCACGGTCAGTGCGAAGAGGAGGGCGAGGGCTGTAGCGATCCGGAAGCGGAGGCGCATGGCGCGACGCGGGCCTCCCTGGCCGAAGTGCTGATGGCGGAGTCCCTGCTGGCTGGACACGTTATCGATCCCCTCCTGCGCCCGCGCCGACGCTCACCAGGGCGTCCGACACACCGGCGGCCCACGCGGCGTACGTGTGGGCGGCGGCGTCGTCGTGGGCCTGCGCGCCGAGCCGCTCGCGGAGCGGCCGGTCCGTGCGCAGACGGCCCAGCGCGCCGGCGAGCGCGGCCGCGTCCCCCGAGGGGACGACGAGGCCGTTGCGCTCGTGGCGCACGAGCCCGCCGGCGGCGGCGCCGACGGCGGTGGTGGCGATGACGGGCAGTCGTTGGTGCATGGCTTCGTTGGCGACCAGACCCCACGGCTCCAGGAAGTCCCGGGTGGCGACGGCCGACATGACGAGGACGTCGGCGCCGGCGTAGAAGTTGCGGAGCCGCTCGGGAGGTTGTGCCCCGACCGGCGTGCCGTCACCGACCAGGACGAGTTGCTCGGCGGGCGCGGCGAAGCCGGTCGCGCGCCACGCCTCGCGCAGCTCGGGCAGGCCCTTGTAGCGCGCGGGACGGCCGACGTTGAGGGCGACGAACTCGGCGTGCGGCGGTCGCTCCGGCGCGGTGGCGGGCGCCGACCAGAACGCGACGTCGACGGCCTGGGGCGCGACGTGGACGTTCTTGGCGTCCCGCGCGGCGACGAAGCGCGAGACGTGCGACCCGTAGGTGATGACCGCGTCGGCGTGCTTGTACAGGTGGTTGAGCAGCGGCGTGCCGGCGAGCGCGAACGCGGGCGTGCGCGGGTGCGCCCACAGCGCGGTCCACAGCAGGAACGGCGTGCGCGACCGGCGCGCGCCGAGGTACGCGGCGGGGAGCGCGGCCCGCCCCGCCGTCCCGGCGATCACGGCGCGGTAGGCGCCGGAGGCGGCCAACCGGTAGGCGTCGCGCTGCCCGATGTCGGTGTGCGGGAGGTCGAGGTCATCGACTTGGCCCGTCGCGTGGTGCGAGCGGCCGCCGAACAGGGCGAGCTGTAGGCCTTCGCGTTCGTGGAGGGCGTGGAAGGCGCCCGCCCGATCCGGCGCGACGACGTTGGTGACGAGGAGGACCGGCCGCGGGTCGGCCGTCATCCGGCGAGGGCCTCCTCGTAGGCCCGGACGGTCGCCGCGCCGCACGCGTCCCAGGTGAAGTGCTCGGCGACCGTCGCCTGCGCCGCGGCGCCGATCCGCGTGCCCCAGTCGCCGTCCAGGAGCGTGTCGATCTCGCCGGCCAGCGCCTCGGGGTCGCCGGGCGGGACCAGGCGCATGCCGTGGCCGAGGCGCGCGATGTCCTCCGGGCCCGGCTCGCCGCGCGCGCCGATCGCGGGCACGCCCGCGGCCATGGCCTCGACGTAGGCGACGCCGAACGCCTCGTCGGTCGACGGCATGACGAAGACCGACGCGTCGCGGCCCTGGCGCAGCGCCTCCTCGTGCGGGAGCTGGCCGGTGAACTCGATGCGGCTCAGCAGGCCGAGCTGGCGTGCGAGCACGGCGAGGCTGTCGCGCTCCGGGCCGTCGCCGATGATCCGGTAGCGCAGGTCGGGGCGGCGCTCGCGCAGGATCCACATCGCGCGCAGGACGTCGGCCTGGCGCTTGCGCGCGATGAGCTGGCCGACGGTCACGAGCGTGGGATGGGCGGGCGGCAGGCGCTCCATCGGGATCAGGTCGGTGCCCAAGTGCACCACCTTGGTCTTGCGCGCGCCGAGGTCGCGGCAGGCGCGCTCGATCCCGAGCGAGTTGGCCAGGACCAGGCGCGCGCTCTCGAACGCGTGGGTGACGCGCGACCGGCCGGTGTTCAGGTGCGCGGTGTGGAAGACGTCGCCGCCGTGCTCGGAGATCACGAGCGGCATCCGCTCGCGGGTGCGCAGCACCGCGTCGGCGGACGGGACGGCGTAGTGGGCGTGGACCAGGTCGTAGCGGAACTCGCGGCGCAGGCGGCGCAGCTCCAGCGCCAGCGCGGGCGCGGCGAACGCGCCCCAGTAGGGGTACGTGCGGCCGCGCGGCGGGGAGACGAACTTGAGGTAGCGGACGTCGAGGCCGTCGCGGTCCTGGCGGGCGGGCTGGGCGAGCGCGGTGCGCCACGCTTGGCGGTCGCGGAACTGGGCGGCGGGGGCGATCGGGCGGTACAGGACGATCACGCGGACGTCGGCGCCGTGGTCGCGGGCGGCGAGCGCTTGGCGATGGGCCCAGATGCCGAGCGTCTCGTCGGCCGCGCGCGGGTAGAACTCGGCGACGACGAGGACCTTCATCGCTCACCGATCCTGTGCGTTTGCAGGGTCCTGACGGCGTCGCGCGTGACGTAGGGGCGGCCGTCGAGGAAGCGGCGCGCCTCGGCCGCCGCGGTCTCGCGCGGGTAGCCGTCGGCGGCGGGGCGGATCGTGTGGCCGATCGGCGTCGCGTCGACCACGCCGATGCGCCACCCGTGGTCGCGCGCGAGCGCGGACCAGTGCGCGTCCAGGCCCCAGCCCATCTTCAGCGTCTTGGGGAACGGCAGCAGCGCGGCGGCGGCGAGGCGGTCGAACGCGGTCACGGGGCCGATCTCGACGAACGTGGTCTCGCGCCAGTCCGAGCCGGCGCGGCGGCGGGTGACGTCCCACGCGGCGTGCGAGTGGCGGCGGTGCGCGGGCTGGGAGAGGCTGAGGCCGCCGGCCTCGGCGCAGGCGAGGAAGGTGTCCAGGAAGTGCCGCGGGAGGGCGACGTCGTCGTCGGTGATGACGACCCAGTCATAGGCCTTGACGTCGTGGCGGGCCAGGAGCTCGTCCAGGTTCTCGAACTTCCCGCGGCCGGGCGCGGCGGGCGCGATGTCGATCGTGACGTCGTGGCGGGAGCGGCGCAGCTCGGCGACCGCTGCTCTGATCAGGTTGGGGACGTCGGTGCGCTCGAGTCCCACGACGAGGACTCGGCGGCGCGGCGCGCGGGTGGCGGCGGTGCGGAGGCGGCGGCCGCGCGCGGGGAGCTGGAGGACGTCGTGCAGCGCGTCGTGGGCGCGCAGCAGGCGGCCGCGGCGGCCGGCGACGAAGCCGGAGCGGCCGGAGAGGAAGTCGTCGACGCCGGGCGTGGCGGGCGCGGGCGGGGGCGGCGTGAGGAGCTCGTCGAGGAGCGAGCGCAGGCGCCCGAGCTGGTGCGCGGTGAGGATCGGGCCGTTGGCGCAGCGGAAGCGCGGGCCGTGCGCGAGGCAGCCGGCGAGGACGCGCAGCTCGTGCGGGGTGGAGGGCGCGGCGTTCTTGTAGATGTCGAACCGGCGGCTCGCGCGGCCGCGGCGGTAGGCGGCGCGGGCCAGGTTGATGATCTTGGCGTCGTCGCCCGCGCGGCGGTGATCGAGCGCCGCAGCCGCGACGTAGCGGATGCGCCCGCCGGAGTCCCGGAGGCGCTGCTGCCACTCCTGCTCGTCGCCGTAGAGCTCGCGGGTCTCGTCGAACGGGCCGATGCGCGTGAGGGCCGCGCGGCGGACGGCCATGTTCGCGCCCCAGGCGTGGGGCGCGTCGCGGTCGGCCGGGCCGAGGTCCAGGTGCGTGATCGGCGGGTCCTCGCGCCCGCAGAACGTGGGGTGGTGGTCGTCGAAGCGCGCGCGGATCGGGCCGGTGAGGACGCCGACGTCCTGGGGCTGCGCGGCGTCGGCGACGACGAGGGAGACGAGCCAGCCGGGGCGGACCTCGACGTCGTCGTCCACGAACGCCAGCAGCGGCGCGTCGGTGTGGGCGGCGCCCGTGTTGCGCGCGGCGTTCAGGCCGCGCGGGGCGTCGTGGGCGACGTACCGCGCGCCGTGGCGGGCGGCGACGTTCCTGGTGTCCTCGGTCGGGCCGTCGTCGACCACCAGCACATCGGCGCCGAGCTCCCGCGCCTGCGGCATGATCGAACGCAGCGCGACGTCCAGGTACGCGGGACGCCCGGCGGTGGGCAGGATGACGGCGACGGGCGCGGGCACGGACAGGGAGACGTTAGTGACACGGACACCAGGGAACGGACAGTTCCACTGTGTCAGGCGCCGCGGTCGGCGGCGACGCGACGGCGCCGAGCGGTACGGTGCGGCGTCCCGTGATCCTCTTCCTGCACAACCGGTACCGCGTGCGCGGCGGCGAGGAGCGGGTGGTCGAGGATCTGGCGTGGCTCGTGCGGGAGCGGCTGGGCGAGGATGCGGAGGTGCTGGCGCGCGACTCCGGCGGCGTCGGGCGGGTGGACGCGGCGGCCGGGCTGCTGCGCGGTGGGCTGGCGCCTCGCGAGGTGGGCGACGCCGTCCGGCGCACCGGCGCGCGGATCGTCCATGCGCACAACCTGCACCCGACGCTCGGCTGGCGCGCGCTGGCGGCGGCGCGGGCCGCCGGGGCGCGCGTGGTCCTGCATCTGCACAACTACCGGTTGGTCTGCGCGGTCGGGACGTGCGTCAACTCCCGTGGGGAGGACTGCGTGCGCTGCCACGGGCGCGCGACGTGGCCGGGCGTCGCGCTGAACTGCCGCGGCGGGCGGGTCGAGGCGGTGACCTACGCGGCGGCGCTGGCCGCGCAGCAGAGGCGATTGGTGGGGTGCGCCGACGCGATCGTCGTTCCCAGCCTTGCCGCGCGGGCGCGGCTCGTGGAGCTGGGGGCGCCGGCGCGGGTGGGTGACGCGGAGGTGCTCGGCCACGTCGTGCGGCGGTTCGCGTCTGGGCCGCCGGAGCGTCCGGCCGGCGGGGCACCGCCGCGAGCGATCGTCGCCTCGCGCCTGGCGCGCGAGAAGGGCGTCGACCTGGCGATCGCGGCGTGCGCCCGCGCGGGGCTGCCGCTCACCGTCTGCGGCGACGGGCCGCTGGCCGGCGAGCTGCGCGCGCAGGCCGCGGCGCTGGGCGCCGACGTCGTGTTCACCGGCCGGGTGGACGACGCCGAGCTGGACCGGCTGCGCCGGGCGTCGACCGTCGCGCTGGTGCCCTCGCGCGCGCAGGAGACGTTCGGCCTGGCCGCGCTGGAGGCGATGGCGGCGGGCGTGCCGGTGGTGGCGACGCGGGTGGGCGCGCTGGCGGAGCTGGAGGGGGACGCGACGTTGGTCGGCGTGGAGGACGTCGCGGCCCTGGCCGAGGCGGCGATCGCCGTGTCCGCCGATCCGGCGGCGGGTCGGCGTGCGCTCGAGGCCGCGCGCCGGCGCGCGGCGCCGGAGGTCGTGGCGCCGCGGCTGGCGGCGGTGTATGCGGCGGTCGGTGGCTAGGAGACGGAGGCGAACGCTGGCGCTGGCGCTGGCGCTGGGCCGGCTCGGGCTTGCGGCGCGGGCGTTGGTGGCGACCAGTTCGGTGCGGGGCTGGTGCTGCGGGGCGGGGTCTGCTTCGCATCTAGGGCGTGAGGGGGTTTGGGTGGTTCTCCGCGCTGTCGGTGTAGCTCGTCCCTTGTGGTGCTTCCGGGGCGAGTTCGGGGCCGAATCGCCGGGACCGCGAGGGTCAACGGTGTTTTAGGGTTCGTATAGGACCCAAAGACGCCGTTGACCTCCGCCGGGCTGGGTCATTTCCACATTGGTGCTCGTATAGAGCACCAATCTGCAACTGACCTCCGCGCGGGCGGGTCGTTCGTATGCGGTGGCCCATATAGGGCTACGGGATACGAACGACCTGGCGCCGTGCCGCGATCTCCTCCCAAAACCCCCGCCCCAGGGTGGCCGGGGCACGCCGACAGCGCGGAGAGTCATCGCTCTCGGCCATGCAGCAGCTGGCGGCCGGGATCGGGAGCGCGGTCGTCACCTCGAGGGCCGCGGCGATGCAGACGGCGCTGATCGTCGTCCTCGTCGCGACGGCCGCGTGCCTGCCCGCGGTCCGGCTCCTGCCGCGCCGCGCGCGGGCCGAGGGCGCCGGCGAGCTGGCGCATGCCTGAGAGATCCGCAAGACGTACGCCTCGATGGGTAGCCTCCGGCGCTCCATGCGTGCACTCGTCACCGGCGGCGCCGGCTTCATCGGATCCAACCTCGTCGACGCGCTCCTCGACCAGGGGGCGGAGGTCGACGTGGTCGACACGCTCGTCACCGGGCGGCGGAGCAACCTCGAGGAGGGTGCGTTCGGGCGGGGCGCGCGGCTGCACGAGGTCGACATCACCGACAAGGCGACGCTGACCGAGCTGGTCGGCGACGTCGCGCCCGACGTCATCTGGCACCTCGCAGCGCAGATCGACGTGCGCAAGTCGATCGAGGACCCGGCCTTCGACGCGACCGTCAACGTCGTCGGGACGGTCAACGTCCTGGAGGCCGCGCGGGTCGCCGGCGTGGGGCGCGTGGTCAACACGTCGACCGGCGGCGCGATCTACGGCGACGCCGAGGTGATCCCGTCGCCGGAGACGACGACGCCGCTGCCGATGGCCGCCTACGGGCAGTCGAAGTTCTGCGCCGAGCGCTACCTCGGCTGGTACGGGCGGTTGTACGAGCAGTCGAACGTGACGCTCCGGCTGGGCAACGTGTACGGGCCGCGCCAGGACCCGCTGGGCGAGGCGGGCGTGATCGCGATCTTCTGCGGCAAGCTGCGCGCCGGTGAGGCGCCGACGATCTACGGCGACGGCCGGCAGACGCGCGACTACGTGTACGTCGGCGATGTCGTCCGGGCGCAGCTCGCGGCGGGGCAGTCGGGCGTGACCGGTGAGATCAACGTCGGGACCGGTCGAGAGTCCTCGGTGCTCGACATCGTCGAGGTGCTGAAGGAGCTTGAGCCGGACGCGGTGGCGCGCGGGTTCGAGCCGGTGTTCGCCGAGCCGCGGCTCGGCGAGGTCGTGCGGTCGTGCCTGGACGTGGCGCGCGCCCGGGAGGAGCTCGGGTTCGTCGCCGAGACGGACCTGCGCGCGGGGCTGCGCGCGACGCTCGACGCGACGCCGTGACCCCGAGCGGGTAGGGCTCGTTGAGGGAGAGCCATGCCGCTGCCGCTTCGCAAGACCTCGTTGATCGCCGTTGCCGTCGCCGTGTCGTCCGCGGCGTCGGTCGCGTCCGCCGCCACGCCGTACTCGGCGCCGTCCGGGCGTCCCCACTCGCGGGTGGTGACCTACGACCGCGGGACCGTGCGCACGCTCGCGCTGCAGGCCGCGACGACGCGCTCGGGCGGGCATCTGACGGTGCGCGCGACGATCACGCTGCGCAACCTCACGTCCGGGACGATCACCCGCTTCGTGCGCGCCGGGCGCTGCATCAGCGGGTCGGGCGCGGCGCCGGCGTGCCGGGCCGACGCGCTGTTCTCGGTCCGGCTGGCGGGCGGCGAGACCAAGACGCTGACCCCGACGATCACGCTGCGCCAGCCGCCGTCGAAGGTCGACGCGATCGAGCTCGCCGTGCAGGCGGGGCGGCGGCAGCCGGCGTACTTCAGCCACGGCGACGCCGAGCTGTTGTTGAAGGGGAACGCGTGGCGCGGGCCGAGCGCGGGGGCGACGTACGGCGTCGCGTTCCCGGCGGGCGACGACCGCGCGAAGCGGTTGAACTTCGACGTGCCGGTGACGGATCCGGGCCGCGCGTACGTCGACGTGATCTGGACCGGGACGGCGGCGCCGGGCGCGCCGACGACGCTCGGGAAGTGCACCGGCAGCGTGTGCACGACCGGTCCGATCGGACCGGCCCAGGCGCGGAGCGGCCCGCAGCAGTTCGGGGACCGGTTCGACGTGGACAACGACGGGCACTCGTCGCTGACGCTCGGCGTGACCGACGTGGACGGCACGCCGCTGATCACCGCGGCGCTGCCGTGGCCGGCCAAGGTCTCCTGACGGACGCGTCGCTGTGAACCCGCTGTGACGCGGACGCCCGACACGCCGGCGACCGAGACGACGACGCCGGAGATGACGGCGCCGGAGATGACGGCGCCCAACAGGCCCGCGCCGGAGTCGGCGCCGCTCGACGCGCCGGCGCCGGAGGCCTCGACGCCCGCCACGACCGCGCCGGAAACCTCGGCGCCGGCCGCGCTGACGACGCCCGACGCGCCGGCCGTCGACTCCACGACTCCCGATGCGACGACGCCGGCCCCGGCTGCGCCGAGCGTCGAGGAGCCAGCGCCGTCGGTCGATGCGCCGACGCCGGCTGCGCCTGCGCCGAGCGTGGAGGAGTCGACACCTGCGGTCGACAGCACGACGCCGGATGTGGCGACGCCGTCAGTCGAGACCTCGGTGCCGGATGTGGCGACGCCGTCGGTCGAGACCTCGGTGCCGGATGTGTCGACGCCGTCGGTTGACACCGCGACCGCGACGCCGGACGTCTCGACGCCCGACACGTCCTCGGTCGACACTGGCGCCGACTTCAGCGGCGGCGGCGCGGACGGCGGCTTCTAGCCGCCGCCGAGCAGCGTCAGGCCTGGCCCGCGCCCGCTCCGTGGGTCAGGCCACGCCCGCCGGCGTCGGTGGCGTCGCGTTGACCCCGGACGGCGGCGCCGGCGGCTCGTGGTGGCTGCTGCGCTTCTTCACCACCACGGCCGCGGTCCCGACCGCGGCGGCGGGGACGGCGACCCTCGCCGCCTTCTTGCCGGCGATCCAGGCCACACGGGCCTTCATGAACGTCCAGGCGGCGGAGCCGGCCTTGGATGCGGCGCTCACCGCGCGCTGCGACTTGGTCTTGCGACGACGGATGGTGAGGGAAGGCATGTCCGTGGCGCTACCCGGAGGTCGCCAGGACCCCGCGGAGCCAGTCAGCAGTCTGACGTACCCCTTCGCGGACGCCGATCCGCGCCTTCCAGCCCAGCAGCCGCTCCGCCTTCTCGACCGACGGCCACCGGCGGACGACATCGACGGGATACGTGGGCAGGTGCTCCAGCGCGAATGCCTCGGGGTCGCGGCCGCACTCCTCCCAGATGACCTGGGCGATCTCGGCGACGGTCAGCTCGTCCCCGGCGGAGATGTTGAAGTCCTCGTGCAGCCCATTTTCACTCGCCATCGACACGACGATCCCGTCCGCGATGTCGTCGATGTGCGTCAGCGTCCGGGTCTGCGTGCCGTCGCCGAAGATCGGCAGCGGCTGACCCTCGCCGAGCGCCAGGCACTTCTTGATGACGTCGGGGACCATGTGCGCGATCCCCGGCTCGTCCTCCGGCATCTCGCCGGGCCCGTAGGCGTTGAACGGGCGGCAGATGGTGTAGGGGAACCCGTGCTCCTCGTGCGCGGCCTTCACGTACACCTCGCCCGTCAGCTTCGAGAACCCGTAGGCGCTCTGGGGGATGGGCGTATCCAAGATATGGGACTCGGTCGTCGGGAACTCGGTCGCCCGCTCGAAGACCATCGACGACGACACGTACACGAAGCGCTCGACATCGACATCCAGCGCCGCGCGCACGACGCCGTTGTACAGGGCGTTGTTCACCTCGGTCAGCGTGTGCGGCAGCTTGTGGAAGTTGCCGATCCCGCCCACGATCGCGGCGAGGTGGATGACATGGGTGCAGCCCTGCGTGGCCTTGCGCGCCTCGTCGAGCACGCGCAGGTCGCCGTGGTGCACCTCGCACCCCTCGCGCATCCACTGCGGCGCCTCGCGCTGGTCGCTCACCCGCACCTCGAAGCGGGGATCGCTCAACAGGCGGCGGACCACAGCCGCCCCGATGGTGCCGGCGCCGCCGGTGACGAGAACGCGATTCATCGCGGCAGGACGCTAGCGCGCGGTGAGACCGGCCAGCAGCGCGACCTCGTCGGAGTGCGCGAACACCTGCGCGGCGCCCCAGCAGTTCCACGGGTCGACGATCAGCGCCTCGCGCCGCGCGCCCGCCACGATCGCCCGCAGCGCGTCCGGCGTGCAGAAGGTGTGGTGGTTGGTCGCGACGACGACCGCGTCCGCGTCCAGGACGGCGTCCTCCAGCGAGGACGTGGGCGTCGGCACGTACGGGTCGTGGATCGCGACGTCGGCGAGCTCGCGCTCGAGCAGCCGCACCAACTTGTGCGACAGCGAGTCGCGCTCGTCGTCGGTGTCGCTCTTGAACGCCAGCCCGAGCACCGCGATCTTCTTGCCGTCCAGCGACGCGCCGAGCCGGCGCTTCATCCCCTGCACGAGGAACAGCGGCACGCTCTCGTTGACGCGCGAGACCGCCAGCAGCATCCCGGGCGCGTTCGAGCGCTCCTCGGAGAAGGCGAAGTCCTTGCGCAGGCACGTCCCCGCCGTGAACCCCGGCAGCTTCATCCCGCCGCGCGGGTAGTCGCGATTGATCAGCTCCACGACCTCGAAGACGTTCGCGCCGTACTGCTCGCAGTCCATCATCATCAGGTTGGGGAGCGCGAAGTTCGCGTAGCGCAGGATGTTGGTCCAGATCTTCGCCAGCTCGGCCTGCACGGGCGTGGTCTGGACGATCGGCGCGCCCAGGACCTCGAACAGCGACGCGGCGACCTCGCCCGACCGCTCGCCCACGCCGCCGACGATGCACGGCAGCGTCGAGATCTCCTCGAAGAACCTCGCAGACGCGATCCGCTCCGGGACGTGCGCCACAAAGACCTCTTCACCGATCACGAAGCCGCGGTGCTTGGCGAGGTAGCCGGCGACGAACTCGGTGGTGTCCGGCGCGATCGTGGAGCGCAGGTGGATCGCGTGCCCCTCGCGCAGGTGCGGGAGCAGGTCGTCGAGGACCGCGCGGATCTGCCGCAGGTCGATCTCGATGTGCGACATCGCCGGCGTGCCGAGCGTCAGCACGATGTGCGTCGCCGGCGCGGCGTCCTGGGCGCGCTCGCCGAGCGTCAGCCGCCCGGCCGCCTGGACGCGGTCCAGGACCTCCTGCGCGCCCGGCTCCTCGAACGGCATGCGGCCGGACCGCAGCGCCTCGATCCGCGCCGGGTCGTTGTCGACGCCGATGACCTCCAGCCCGGCGTCCGCGAACGCGAGCGCGAGCGGCAGGCCGACGCGCCCCAACCCGATGACGGCTACCTGAGGAGACACGCCGCGGACGTTAGCGGGCGCTCCCGCCGGCCTGGCGGCGGCGGTGGCGCGCCCACTGGCGCGCGAACCCGAGCACGAAGCGCGGGTTGTACGTGAGGTAGCGCTTCCACAGGCGGCGCGGCTCCTTCGACAGGCGGAAGAGCCACTCCAGGCCGGCGGACTGCATCCACGCCGGCGCCTGCGGGATGAGGCCCGCGTGGAAGTCGAACGCGGCGCCGACGCCGACGAGCACCGGCGCGTCGAGGCGCTCGCGCAGCGAGGCCATGAACTTCTCCTGCTTGGGCACGCCGATCCCGACCCACACGACGTCCGGCTTGGCGTGGTTGATCTCGGCCACGACGGCGTCGACTTCCTCGTCGCTCAGCGGACGGAACGGCGGCGCGTAGCCGCCGACGATCTGCAGGCCCGGGAAGCGCGTGCGCAGGTTCAGCGCGAGCTGCACGAGCGCGCCCTGGTTGCGGCCGCCGTACAGGAACATCCGCGCGCCGGTGACGGCCGAGCGGTCGCAGTAGTTGGCCATCAGGTCGGGCCCGTAGACGCGGTGCGTCAGGTCGTGCCCGAGGGCGTTCATCGCCCACACGATCGGCTGGCCGTCCGGGACGACCATCGAGGCGCCCAGGACCGCGGCGCGCAGGTCCGGATCGTCCTGCGTGGCCACGACCGTGTGCGTCGCCGCGACGCAGATGTAGCCCTTGCCCCTGGTCGCGATGGTCGCGTCGATCCAGTCCATCGTGCGCTCGTAGTCGGTCAGCGCCACGGGCACGCCGAGGACGTTCACGGCCGGCGGCGGCACGGCGGCGTCCTCGACCGCGGCGGGCGAGCGGGCGTCGTCGATGGGGGCGGGGGAGAAGGGCATGCGATGGCTACAACGGCCCTACGCCCGAAAGGTTTCTCGCTTGCGTAGGACATCCGTCCAGTTCTCTGGACGTCCAGACCGTAACCCGGGCGCCGGTCGCCTTGACATAGGCTCCCCGGAGGTGCAGCGGTCCCCATCAGTCTGGCACACGGCATGAGCGCACGCCGGGCGCTCGTCAGCGGCGTCTCCGGCCAGGACGGGTCGTACCTCGTCGAGCTGCTGGTCGCCAAGGGCTACGACGTGACCGGTGTGGTCCGGGATCCGGGCGATCGGGAGCTGCCGCACCTAGCGGGCGTCCGCGACCGGATCTCGCTGCTGCACGGCGACCTCGACGAGCCTCAGACGCTCGTCGACGCGCTCGGCGCGACCCGTCCGCACGAGCTCTACCACCTCGCCGCGCCGACGTTCGTGCCCGCGTCGTGGGACGACCCGGCGCAGCCGATAGCCCAGATCGCCGGCGCGACCGGGACGCTGCTGACGGCCGCGCGCGCGCTCGACCCGGAGATGCGCATCTTCGTCGCGACGTCGAGCGAGATCTTCGGCGACGCCGGCGAGTCGCCCCAGCGCGAGGACTCGCCCAAGCGCCCGCGCTCGCCCTACGGCGTCGCCAAGCTCGCCGCCCACCAGCTGGTCGGCGTCCTGCGAGAGCGCTACGGGCTGTTCGCCGTGAGCGGCATCCTCTACAACCACGAGTCGCCGCGCCGGCCGGAGCGGTTCCTGCCGCGCAAGGTCACGCGCGGCGCCGCGGCGATCGCGCTCGGGCTCCAGGACGAGCTGGTCCTCGGCGACCTCGACGCCGTCCGCGACTGGTCGCACGCCGCCGACGTCATGCGCGGCGCGTGGCTCGCGCTGCAAGCCGACGCGCCCGACGACTACGTGTACGCGAGCGGGGTCGGCCGGACGGTCGGGGACCTGGTGGACGCGGCGTTCTCGGCGGCCGGCGTGGCGCCCGAGGGCCGCACCGTCGTCGACCCGGCGTTCGTCCGCCCGCCCGAGGAGACGCCGCCGATCGGCGACCCGACCCGGGCGCGGACGCGCCTGGGCTGGACGCCGCAGCACAGCTTCGACGCGACGATCGGCGAGATGGTCGCGACCGATCTCGCCGAGCTGCGGGCCCGCGTCTAGCCCTCGAAGCGCTGCAGGTCCGCCTGGGTCATCAGGCGGATGAGCTCTTCGAAGCTCGTCGTCGGCTCCCAGCCCAGGTCGAGCTTGGCCTTCGCCGGTGAGCCGATGAGCTGGTCGACCTCGGCCGGGCGCAGGAACGCCGGGTCGATCTCGACGTACTTCTCCCAGTCGCTCAGGCCGGCCTCGTCGAAGGCGACCTCGACGCACTCGCGGACCGTGTGGGTCTCGCCCGTCGCGATGACGTAGTCGTCGGCCTTGTCCTGCTGGAGCATCAGCCACATGGCGACGACGTAGTCCTTGGCGTAGCCCCAGTCGCGCTCGGCGTCGAGGTTGCCGAGGGACAGCTTGTCCAGCTTGCCGTGCTTGATCGCCGCGGCGTGCCACGTGATCTTGCGGGTGACGAACTCCAGGCCGCGGCGCGGGGACTCGTGGTTGAAGAGGATCCCCGACGTGGCGTGCAGGTTGTAGGACTCGCGGTAGTTCACCGTGATGAAGTGGCCGTAGGCCTTGGCCACGCCGTACGGCGACCGCGGGTAGAACGGCGTGCTCTCGGTCTGCGGGACCTCGAGCACCTTCCCGAACATCTCCGAGCTCGACGCCTGGTAGAAGCGGGCCTCCGGGCAGACCTCGCGCATCGCCTCGAGGACGCGCGTGACGCCGACGCCGGTGAACTCCGCGGTGAGCGTCGGCTGGATCCACGACACCGCGACGAAGCTCATCGCGGCCAGGTTGTAGATCTCGTCCGGGTTCGACGCGCGCAGGGCGTCGGTGAGCGAGCGGTGGTCGAGCAGGTCGCCCTGGTGCAGCGTGATCCGATCGCGGATGTGCTCGATGCGCTCGAACTTCTCGGTCGAGGCCCGGCGCACCATTCCGTGCACCTCATAGCCCTTCTCGAGGAGGAGCTCTGCGAGGTATGAGCCGTCCTGACCGGTGATGCCCGTTACGAGCGCGCGACGTGGTGCCATAGCGGCGAGAGCCTAGCGATCGGCGTTCGCGCGTAGGGTCTCGGTGATGACGGCGCCCGCCGCGAACGTGGACGTGCTCGACACGCCCGAGGCCGGGGCGCTCGTCGTGCGCGGCGGGGCGGTGCGGGTCGCCGGGTTCGCCCTCGGGACGCTCCTGTCGCTCGGCGGCGTCGTCGCGCTGACCCGGCATCTCGGCGTCGTCGACTACGGCCGCTACCAGTCGGTGACGGCGCTCGTGGCGATCGTCACCGCGCTCGGCGACCTCGGGCTCGGGACGCTCGCGCTGCGCGAGTACGCACAGGCCCCGGGCGGGCCCGACCGCGCCCGCGGGCTCGGCGCGCTGCTCGGCCTGCGCGTCGCGCTGGCGCTCGGCGCCGTCGCGGTCTCGGCCGCCGCCGCGGCGCTGCTCGGCTACGACGCGACGATGGTCGCCGGCGCGGCGCTCGCCTCCGCCGCCGGCGTCGTCCTGGCCGGCCAGCAGACCGCCACCGTCCCGCTGCAGACCGCGCTGCGGATCGGGACCGTCACCGCGCTGGACGTCGCCCGCCAGGCGCTCACCACCGCGCTGATGATCGCCGGCGTCGCGGCCGGCGCCGGACTGCTCGCGTTCCTGGCGATCCCGATCCCGGTCGCGGTCGCCCTGGCGGTCGCGACCGCGCTCGTCCTGGGACGCTCCGGCGCGGTCCGCCCGCGTCCGCGTGTGGACCGCCTCGCGTGGCCGCGCCTGCTGCGCGAGGCGGTGCTCGTCGGGCTGGCGACCGCGTCGGGCGTCCTGTACCTGTACGCCTCGCTGATCGTCTGCGGCCTGGTCGCCACGCCGCAGGAGACCGGCGCCTACAGCGCGTCGTTCCGCGTGATCGTCATCGTCGCCGTCGTGCCCGCGCTGCTCGGGACGAGCGCGTTCCCGCTCCTGGCCCGGACCGCGGCGAGCGCGCCCGAGCGCTTCGGCCGCGCGGTCGCCGGCCTCGTCGAGGGCTCGGTCCTGCTCGGCGGCGTCGCGGCGATCGGGACGATCCTCGGCGCGCCGGCGATCATCCACGTGATCGCCGGCGACGGCTTCACGGACTCGATCGCGCCGCTGCGGATCCAGGGCGCGGCGCTGGGGCTGACGTTCGCGATCTCCGCGCTGGGCTTCGCGCTCCTGGCGCGCCACCGCCAGCGCGTGCTGCTGCTGTGCAACCTGATGGTCTTCGTCGTGACGTCGGCCGCCGTCGCTCTGCTGGCCGGCGCCCACGGCGCGCGCGGCGCGGCGCTGGGCGCGGCGATCGGCGAGGCGACGCTGTGCACCGCCTACGCGCTGGCGCTCGTCCGCGACGTCGCGGTGCGGCCCGCGCGCGTGCCCCGGATCGTGGTCGCGCTGGCCGGCGGGCTGGCCGCGGGCGCGCTGGCTCCGGTCCCGGCGGTGCCCGCGACGCTGCTGGGCCTGGCGGTCTACGGCGCGCTCGCGGCGGCGCTGGGCGCGATCCCGCCGGGCCTCAGGGCGCTGGTCCGCTGATTCGGTGGGTATCGTGACGGAACGGCGCAAGGGCGGAACCTCCAGCCCCCGTGCCCGTTGTCACCTCTGATGAGCAAGCTGCTGGCCATCGTCCCGGCGTACAACGAGGCCGACGCGATCGCGTCGACCGTCGCCGACCTGCACGCCAACGCGCCCGGATGGGACGTCGTCGTCGTCGACGACGGGTCCACCGACGACACCACGCCGATCGCCAACGACGCGGGCGCCGCGGTGCTGCGGCTGCCGTTCAACCTCGGCATCGGCGGCGCCGTCCAGGCCGGGTACCTCTACGCCCGCGAGAACGGCTACGACTACGCGGTCCAGGTCGACGGCGACGGCCAGCACGACGCCGCGCAGATCGCCGACCTGCTCGCGCACCTCCGCGCGCAGCGCGGCGCGATCAACATGGTCACGGGCTCGCGCTTCCTCGTCGGCGACGCCGAGCACGGCTACCGCTCGTCGGCGTCGCGCCGGCTGGGCATCAAGATCTTCGGCTTCATCCTGTCGCGCGTCACCGGCCGCGAGGTCACCGACCCCACGTCCGGGTTCCGGATGTGCGACCGCCGCGCGATCGAGCTCTTCGCCAACGACTACCCGCACGACTACCCCGAGGTCGAGGCGGTGCTCATGGTCCATGCGCACCGGCTCGCGGCGGCCGAGATCCCGGTGACGATGCGCGAGCGCCAAGGCGGCGTGTCGTCGATCAACGCGTCCCGCTCGATCTTCTACATGATCAAGGTGCTGCTGGCGATCTTCGTCGGCCTGCTGCGGGCGAGGCCGGTCGTCGAGGTCGGGGATCCGGCGGCGGTGACCGCACAGCGCGGCGTCTGAGCCCACCGTGCAGTCGCGCCTCCAGATCATCTCGATCCTCGTCAGCGGGGGCCTGTTCCTCTTCGTCTTCGAGCTCGTGCGCCGCAAGCGCCTGCAGGAGCGGTACGCGCTGCTGTGGCTGTTCGCGGCCGCGGTGTTGTTGGGGCTGTCGGTCTGGGCGGACCTGCTCAACCGAATCTCGACGGCGGTCGGCGTCCAGTACGGGCCGGCGGCGCTGTTCGCGGTCGCGCTGTGCTTCGTCGTGGTCCTCATGCTCCACTTCTCGCTCGTCATCTCGCGGCTCACCGATCAGAACAAGATCCTCGCCCAGCGCATCGCGCTGCTGGAGCGGCGGCAGGACGCCGTGACCGGCGACGAGGAGCGCGACGCCGAGACCGACGAGGCCCACGGCGTCCCGGCTTCACGCTGAGCGGCGTGCAGGTAGGCTGAAGGCGGTGCAGGTGCCAAGCCCGACGGGCAAGACGTCGACGGAGCGGCCGCCTGTGCGCAAGTTCCTCGAACCGTTGCGGGGCCGCGTCCCGTCCGCGCTCGTCGCGCTCCTGGCCGTCAGCGCCCTGGTCGGCCTGACGTGGAGCCTGGTGACGCCGGCGCTGCAGGTGCCGGACGAGAACTCGCACACGGCGTACGTCCAGTCCCTCGGGACGCGTTTCGCGCTGCCCGGCGACCCCCATCGCCAGATGTTCTCGGCCGAGCAGATGCTCGCCGCGTCGGTG
This sequence comes from Baekduia sp., assembly GCA_036518975.1. GTDB lineage: Bacteria > Actinomycetota > Thermoleophilia > Solirubrobacterales > Solirubrobacteraceae > Baekduia. The sequence goes on along the minus strand of DATDMD010000160.1, from coordinate 7,954 downwards.
TCGGGCGCCGACCAGGCCGCGGCCCAGCCGGCGACCAAGATGGCGTGGTCGCCGCTGGACCAGAAGATCTACGACAAGGGCGCCGCCGGGCTGCCCTCGACCTCGCGCTCGGACGGCGGCGGTCCCAACCCCGCGTCGTCCAACCCGCCGCTCTACTACCTGACCGCGGCGGTCGCGTACGTGATCTCCGGCGGCTCGTTCTTCAGCGCGCTGTTCGCGGAGCGGCTGGTGTCGGTGCTGTGGATCATGGTCGCCGTGCTCGGCACCTGGCTGCTGGCCGGCGAGTGCGCGCGGCGCAACCGGCTCGTCCAGGTGGGCGCGGCCGGGACCGTGGCGCTGCTGCCGATGGTCGGCTTCCTGTCCGGCGGGGTCGGGCCCGACAGCGCGCTGCTGGCGACCTGGAGCCTGGCGATGTGGCTCGGCGTGCGCCTGATCCGCCACGGCCGCTGGTGGCCCGACGCGGTCGCGCTGGGCCTGGTGACCGGCGCGGCGTGCGTCGTCAAGGCCACGGGCTACGCGCTCGTGCCGGCGGTGCTGCTGGCGGCGATCATCGCCTGGCGCCGCTTCGGCGGCCGCGTGCCGCGGACCGTGCTCGGCGCGATCGCGGGCCTCTTCGCCGTGGTCGGCGTCTGGTACGTCGTCGCGGCGATCACGCACCACGCCGCGGCGGCGCAGGTCGGGGAGGTCACGACGGGCTCCTCGACCCCGTTCAACCTGCGGCAGTTCGTGTCCTACGTGTGGCAGTTCTACCTGCCGCGCGTGCCCGGCCAGGACGTCGCGATCGGCAAGCCGGCGGGCGGCCTGGCCGTGTACGAGACGTGGCTGAAGGGCGCGTGGGGCCGGTTCGGCTGGCTGGAGATCACGTGGGCCGAGCGCGTCTACACCGTCGCGACGATCGTGACGATCGGCTTCTCGCTGCTGGCGGGGATGCGCCTGATCCAGCGCCGCCGGTCGGTCGACTGGGCCGTCGTCGCGTTCCTGGCCCTGGTCATCGTCGCGCTGCTGGGCGGCGTGCACTGGACCGACTACCACCAGATCGTGGGCGGCGCCCAGTTCGCGCAGGGCCGCTACCTGCTGCCGCTCGTGCCGATCGTCGGGCTGGTCGTGGCCTACACGGTCCGCCTGGTCCCGGTCGGCTACCGCGGGGCCGCGACCGCGAGCATCCTGGGCTCGCTCGTCGTGCTGCAGCTGTTCTCGCTGGTCGAGGTGCTGGAGCGCTTCTATGCGTAGGCTCGCGCTGGGCCTCTTCGGCGTCGTCGCGGCGGGGCTGATCGCGCTCGTCATCGTCCAGGCGTCGCAGTCGACGAACCTCGCGTTCACCGTCGGCGCGGCGCCGCAGGCCCCGATCGCGGCGCTCAAGGCCGGCCAGACCGTCTGCCAGCGGCAGCTCAACGTGCCGCCGCACGCCGGCTTCGACCAGATCGCGCTGCAGGTCGGGACGCACCACCGGCCGGGGCCGCCGCTCGACGTCGTCGTGCGCAACCACGACACCGGCCGCATCCTGGGTCGCGGCACGCTGCGCGCGGGGTATCCGGACATCCCGACCGGCGGCGGCGACCGCGTCGTCGCGACCGGGGCGGTCGCCGCCGACCAGCCGATCGACGTGTGCGTCACCAACCGCGGCCCGCGCTCCGTGGCGCTGTACGGCAGCGGCGCCCTGGCGAACCGCAACTCGGACGCGGTGCTGGACGGCAAGGAGACGGCGTACGACGTGACGATGGTCTTCCAGGACGCGCGCCACTCGCGCGGCAGCGAGCTCGCCGACATGTTCCAGCGCGCCTCGCTGTTCCGCCCCGGCTTCGTCGGCGCGTGGACCTACTGGATCCTCGTGGCGCTGATGGTCCTCGCGGTCCCCGCGCTGCTGTGGCGCGCGCTGGGCGGCGTCACCGACGCGCCGACGGACCCGGAGCCCGGCCCGCGCGCCGACCGCGTCTGAGCGGTCCCGCCGATGCGTCCGAGGGCTTCTGCAACGCTTGTGCGCGTGCCCGCCGATCCGCTTGCCGACCCGGTCGCGGGTTCCTCCGCGGACGACGACGCGCACCTGCGCAGCGCCGAGGCGGGCGCGGTGGCCGCGACCGGCGGCGCGGTGCGGCTGCAGACGCGGCTCGCCGGCCTCGCGCTGGCGCTCGTCTCGAGCATCGTCATCACGCGCGGGCTGACCCGCTCGCAGCTCGGCGAGTACACGGTGGTGATCGCGCTGACCACGGTCGTCGCGGGCATCACCGAGCTGGGGCTGTCGGGCGTCGGGATCCGCGAGTGGATCCGGCGCGACGTCGCGCAGCGCCGCGCGCTGCTCGCCGACCTGCTCGGCCTGCGGCTGGTCGCGATGGGGATCGGGTCGGTGCTGGCGCTCGCCTTCGTGCTCGCCGCCGGCTACGACACGACGATCGTCGAGGGCATGGTCGTCGCGCTGATCGGGACCGCGTTCAACACCGCGCAGTCGGCGCTGACGATCCCGTTGATCGCGCAGCTGCGCCAGGGGCTGGTCGGCGCGCTGGAGCTGCTCTCGGTCGCGGTCCAGGCGGTCCTGCAGGTCGTCGTCGTCCTCGCCGGCGCCGGCGTCGTCCCGCTGGCGGCGATGCTGATCCCGGCCGGGCTGGCCGGCCTCTTCGCGGTGCTGCTGGTGCTCGACGGCCAGCCGCCGATCCCGCGCTTCCACCCGCAGCGCCTGCGCGGCCTGCTGCGCGAGTCGGCGGCGTTCGCGGCCGCCGGCGCGGTCAGCGTCGTCTACCTGCGCGCGCCGGTGCTGCTCGGCCCGGCGCTGCTGAGCGCGAACGAGTTCGGCGAGTTCTCGGTCGCGTTCCGCGCGATCGAGCCGCTGACGATGCTGCCGTCGCTGGTCACCGGCGCGCTCTTCCCGCTGCTCACGCACGCGGCGCTGCACGACCGCCTGCGGCTCGCGCGCGGCTACGACATGCTCTGGCGCTCCACGGCCGCGCTCGGCGCGCTGGGCGCCGCCGCGGTGATCGGGATCGCGCCGCTGATGACGCTCGTCTTCACCGGCGAGCGCGACCCGGTCACGGTCGACTCGTTCGTGGTGCTGGGCTGCGCCATGGGCGCGCTGTTCGTCGGCGCGGCCGGGATGTGGATGCTGTTGGCCGAGCGCAACTACCGCGCGGTGTTGTACATCAACATCGTGGCGCTGACCCTGAACGTCGGCCTGACGATCGTGGCCGGCAAGTGGCTCGCCGCCAACTGGTTCGGGATCGGCATCGCGGCGTCGGAGGTCATGATCGCGCTGGTCGCCCACGAGGTCTGCCGGCGCGGGCTGGCGGCCAGCGGCCATCCCGTGCCGACGGCGCTGGTGCCGCAGCTGGCCAAGGTGCTCGGCGCGGTCGTGCTCGCGCTCGCCGTCTTCGCGCTGACGCGCGACCTCTTCGTCCTGGTGCCGTTCGTCGCCTGCACCGCGGTCGCCGGCGCGCTGCTGCTGGTCACGCACGCGGTGCCGGCGGAGCTGACCGCGCTGCTGCGCGAGGTCGTGCGGCGGATGCGGCGGATGCGCCCCGAGGCGGGGGCCGGCGCGTGAGCGGGCTGGACGTCGCGGCCTACCACCACCTGCCGACCGGCGGGGCGCTGCGCGTGCTCGCCGAGTGGGCGCGGTACACCGGCGCCGCGCGCGTGACCGTGTACACGCCCGATCCCGACGTCCACGCGTTCGCCGGCGTCCCGGACCGCGTGCGCGTCGAGCGCGCCGACGTGCCGGGCCCGTTCGAGGGCCTGCCGGCCGCGCTGGGGCTCCTGCGGTCCGGGCCGGCGGGCCGGCGCGTGGCGGCGACGATCGACGGCGCCGGGCACGACGTCGTGCTGGTGCTGCCGAGCCGGCTCACGCAGTCGCCCGCCGTCCTGCACCACCTGCGGACGCCGGCGGTCTACTACGCGCCCGAGGCGATGCGCTCGGCCTACGAGGACCCGCGGCTGATCTTCCCTGGCGACGACTGGAAGGTCCGCGTGACGCGCGCCGGGCTCAACCCGATCGAGCGCGCGCGCCGGATCCTGGACCGGCGCGCCGCCCGCGCCGCGCCGTACGTGATGACGCACTCGGAGTTCACGCGCGCCGACCTGAGGCGCAACTACGGCGTGGACTCCGAGGTGCTGCGGCTCGGCGTCGACGCCGACGCGGTCCGCCCGTCGCCGCCGCCGGCCGGCGCGCCGCCCTACGTGCTGTCGGTCGGCGCGCTGCACCCGCTCAAGGGCCACGACCTCGTCGTGGAGTCCGTCGCGCGCGTCGCCGCCGACGTGCGCCCGCGGCTGGTGATCGTGGGCGACCGCGGCGCCGAGGGCCCGGCGCTGCGGGAGCAGGCGGCGCGGCGCGGCGTGGACCTGGACCTGCGCGAGAGCATCCCGTTCGCCGAGGTCGTGGCGCTGATGCAGGGCGCGACGATCGTGGCCTGCGCGCAGATCCGCGAGCCGTTCGGGCTCGTGCCGCTGGAGGCGATGGCCTGCGCCCGGCCGGTCGTGGCGGTCGACGACGGCGGCCTGCGCGAGTCCGTGCGCGACGAGGAGACCGGGCTGCTGGTCGCGCGCGACCCCGACGCGATGGCCGCCGCGTTCACGCGGCTGCTCGCCGACCCCGCGCTGCGCGACCGCTTCGGCGCCGCCGGCCGCGCCGACGTCGAGGCGAACTGGCGCTGGGACCGCTTCGCCGCGGATCTCGACGCGGTCCTGGCCCGGCGCGCCGCGCTCGGCCCGCGCCGCTGAGCGCCGCTCAGCGGGGCCGGGGGAGCGTCCGGCCGCGCGCGGCGTGCACGAAGCCCGCCCATGCCCGCGGCAGCGACGCCGCCACGATCGTCCGGTGCGCCGGCACCCAGCGCGAGAACGGCCGGTAGGCCAGCAGCGCGAGGTAGGAGATCAGCAGCGCCGACGCCAGCGCCGCCCGGACGGCGACGTCGCGCCGGCCGTGCGACCGGAAGTAGATCCGGGCGCTGTCGAGGTACATGAGCGTCGGGACGCCGACCGCCTCGTCGCCGCCGCGGTGCAGGTGCAGGACGCGCGCCTCGGGCACGAGCGCGATCCGCCAGCCGGCGTCGTGGAGCCGCTGCTGCCACTCGGTCTCCTCGAAGTACATGAAGTAACGCTCGTCGAACGGCCCGACCTGCTCGAACGCCTCGCGCCGGATGACGAGCACCGCGCCCATGACGTGCATCGGCGTGCCGCCCTGCTCGTGCTCGGCGACCGACAGCGAGCTCGGGTGCCGGACCCAGCGCTCCAGGAGCCACTGGACGTAGACGAGCGGGACGCAGATCGCCATCCAGATCGTCCACAGCGTCGGGAAGCGGCGGTGCGCGGAGCGCTGGACGTTGCGCTGGCGGTCGAGGACGACCGGCGCCGACATCCCGACGCCGTCGGCGCGCGCGGCGGCCGCTAGCGCGTCCAGCGCGCCCGGCTGCACCTCGGTGTCGGAGTTGAGCACGACGACGACGTCGGCGTCCTTGGCCGCCTCGGCGACGCAGCGGTTCACGCCGGCCGCGAAGCCGCCGTTGACGCCGGTCTCGACCAGGCGGGCGCCCTCGAGCCCGCGCAGCGGCGCGAGCGTGGCCTCTGACGAGCCGTTGTCGACGACGATGACCTCGAACGGCTCTGCCGGCGGCGACCGGTGGACGGAGGCGACGCACGCCTCGGTGAGGTCGGGCGTCTGGTAGTTGATGATGGTGATGCTCAGCACGGCGGGTGAGGTCGAATCCTAGGTGCTAGCGCAGGACGGCCAGGGCGCCGCGCCAGAAGGTCCGCTGCGCCGTCCGCAGGACGCGGGAGCGCGAGGCCGCCTCGATGACCGGTGAGTCCAGTGAAGCGGTCAGGCCCTCCGCGAACGCGCGGGCGCCGACGGTCCGGGTCGCCTGCACCGCGCGGCGCCGGCGCAGCATGCGGGGCAGCGAGCGCAGGACGGCGGCCTGGGCGCGCAGCTTGGCCCTGAGCCAGCCGCCCTGGGCGGCGGCGACCAGCAGCGCGAGCTCCAGCGCCAGTAGGGCCGGGAAGACCACCAGCAGGAGGCTGAGCGGGTAGGCGGCGACGATCGTCCACCAGCGGTTGCGCTCCAGGTAGAACCACTTGTAGTCGCCCTTGGTGAACGTGTAGTCGTGGTCGGCGCGCGCGGACGGGACGACGCCGATCTTCCAGCCCGCCAGGCGCAGGCGCAGGCTGAGGTCGAGGTCCTCGCCGTACATGAAGTACTCGGGGTCGAAGCCCTGGGCGGCGTCCCAGGCGGCGCGCCGGACGACGAGCGCGGCGCCCGAGCCGAAGCCGACCTCGCGCTCGGCCGGGTCGACGCCGGCGACCGGCTGGCCCAGCGCGCCCGCCCAGCCGAAGCCCAGCCAGTGCACGAGGTTGCCGGAGGTGTTGACCTCGCGGCCGTCGTGCATCGTCACCAGCGCCTGCCAGGCGCCCCAGTCCGGATGGCGCCCCGCGGCGCCGCGCAGCGCGTCGAGGAACCCCGGGGCGGGCACGGCGTCGGGGTTGAGCAACAGCACCAACTCGCTCGCCGTCTGCGCGACGCCCAGGTCGCAGCCGGCCGCGAAGCCGACGTTGCCGCCGGCGTCGACGCGCCGCGCGGCGGGCAGCAGGTGCGCGACGGCGTCCGGGCCGCCGTCGGCCGAGCCGCTGTCGACGAGCACGACCGCGTCGTCGCCGGCGAGCTGCGCCGCGAGCGCGGGGAGCGTGCTCTCCAGCGCCTCGACGCTGTCGTGGCAGATGATGACGACCGTGATGGCAGGGACGGCGGGCGCGGCGGACAAGGCCGGCGTGAGGCTAGCCAAATGGCCTGCTCGGTAGCGTGCGGCCCCGCATGCGGTACATCGGCCTGAACCTCCTCTACCTCGTTCCCGGCGAGGTGGGCGGCAGCGAGATCTACGCGCGCCGCCTCGTCCGCGCGCTCGCGCTCGCGGCGCCGGACACCCGCTTCACCGCGTTCGCCGGGCGCGAGGCGGCGCCGGCGCTGCGCGACGAGGGCTGGCCGGCGAACGTCGGCGTGCACGAGCTGCCGGTCACCGCGCGCAACAAGCCCGCGCGGATCGCGGCCGAGATCGCGCTGCTGCCGCCGGCCGCCGCCCGCGCCGGCGTCGACCTCCTGCACTCGCTGGGCACGACGTGCCCGCCGGTCGCCGGCCGGCCGAGCGTCGTCACGATCCTCGACCTCATCTACGAGGCCTATCCGGACACCTTCCCGAAGGCGTCGCGGCTCGGCCTGCGCGCGCTCGTCGGGCCGAGCGCGCGGCGCGCGGACCGCGTGATCACGATCTCGCAGGCGGTCAAGGACGACGTGGTGCAGCGGCTGCACGTGCCGGCCGACCGCATCGACGTCTGCTATCTGGGCTTTGGGATGCGCGCCGTGCCGGACGCCACGCCGGCGGCCGAGCTGCGCGCGCGCTTCGGGCTGGGCGACGGGCGGGTGGTGCTGTGCGTCTCGGCGGCGCTCGTCCACAAGAACCTGCCGCTGCTCATCGAGGGCTTCGCCGCGCTGGGCGACGGGTTCGAGGACTGCCGGCTGGTCATCGCGGGCCACGCGGGGCGCGAGCGCGAGCGGCTGGAGGCGCGGATCGCGGCGCTGGGCCTGACCGGCCGCGCGGTCCTGACCGGCTGGATCTCCGACGAGGACCTGGAGGGCCTGTACGGCCTCGCGGCCTGCGCGGTCTACCCATCGCTCTACGAGGGCTTCGGCCTGCCCGTGCTGGAGGCGATGGTCCGCGGCGTCCCGCTCGCGTCGTCCGACGCGACGTCGCTGCCCGAGGTCGCCGGCGACGCCGCGCTGCTGTTCGACGGCCGCGACCGCGACGCGCTGGCCGGCGCCGTCCGCCGCCTCCTGACCGACCCGGCGCTGGCGGCCGACCTCGTCGCCCGCGGCCGCGAGCGCGCGACGCGCTTCACCTGGGACCGCGCCGCGCGCGATGTGCTGGCGGTCTACGACCGCGTGCTGAAGCCCACCACTTAGCGCGCCAGCGCCTGGCGCAGGCCAGCCTCGACC
>DATDMD010000159.1:0-85745 GCA_036518975.1 Baekduia sp. | reverse complement strand
TCGTCGACGCTCCTCCGTTCGTCGTTCCGATCGAGGCGATCCCCGCGAATTGCGCCTCCGCGTACACGAAGCCGGCGGGCTCATGCAGGGACGGCATGACGAAGGCCGTCGCACGCTGGTACAGATGGGTCAGCCGATCGCGCTCCTCCGCCACTTCCAGGCGCAGAAGGCCATGGCCGGTCACGCCCTCCTCGACGATCGGTGGGTGGCCTCCGACCAGGTGCAGCGTCGCCCCGGGGTGGCGCTGGCGGACGTCGCGGAACGCCCGGACCACCAGATCTCCGTTCTTCCGTTCCCAGTCCTTGCCCACGAAGAGGAACGTCGGGACGGACCAGTTACGTGAGGGATCGGCTTCCGGCCGGTAATTCGCGCCCACACCCGTGACCTTGACCTTGTCCGGCGGCTGGCCGAAGTCACGCACCATCGAGTCGGCGGCCCAGCGAGAGCGGGCGCAGGTGGCGATCGCCGCGGCGTAGGCGCGGCGCGCTCGCGCCTCGTAGAACCGGTGGTCTGCCGGGCGGGCACCGCGAGACCATTCCCACGCCCATTCGGTCGCCTGCCTCACGGTGGCGTCCTCGAAGGTGACTCGGCGCGGACCTCGGGGAAGAAGGTGCTCAACTCCATATTGGACGATTCCGTCCAACTGAGGAGCACGCTCCACCTGTCGACGGATATGCGCGGCACGAATCGGTTGCAGGAGCCGACCCTTGCGCGCCTGTGGCCGCTGCTCGATCTTCGCGTCCTGGAGACGCCGGCGATCGGAGGGACGCAAGCGAGCTGCCGTCGCGAGCCGGAACGCCACACCGAACACGCGCGAGTCGGGCGCGCCGGTGATCGGCACGACCGTGACTCCGAGATCGCGAAGCGCCGCGACGAGCGAGGCCGGGCCTCCCGAGTAGAACCGTGGATCCGCCGGGTCCTGAGACCCGGAGACACCGATCGTCAGCTCCTCGAGCGCTCGGCCCTGCATCCAATCAATGCCCCGCCGGCTCGACGATCTCCGTGAGGACGCCGCCACTTGCCGACGGGTGGAGGAACGCGACGCGCGAACCGCGAATGCCGACGCGCGGCGACTCGTCGATCAGCCGCAGCCCCGCGTCTCTGAGAGAGGTCAAAGCGGCGTCGATGTCAGTCACTTGATAGGCCACGTGGTGCATCCCCGGCCCCTTCTTGAGCAGGAACTTCCCGACCGGCGTATCCGGGCCGAGCGGTGCGAGCAGCTCCACGTGGTTCTCGCCCACATCCAGAAGCACGGCCTCGACGCCCTGCTCCGTCACCGTCTCGCGATGGACGAGCTGCATCTCGTACGTGGCTTGATACAAGCCGATGGCGGCGTCGAGATCCTCGACGGCAAGGCCCACATGATCGATCCGAGCGAACATGGGGCGCGACCATAAGCGAAACGGGTTCAGCGATGCCCCGCGGCGGGACCTAGCCGAACCGATCGACGGTCGCATCGGCTGCCGGAGTCCGAAGCGGTTTCTGGCATTGAGCAGCGGACGCGCCGGCGTCCCCCGACGACGGAACCGGGCGCGACGTCGTTCGACGGCTCCTGCTCCCACCAGCGAGTCGTCGCCGATCGTGATTGGCCCCACCACGATCGCACCGGCCGAGATGCGGACGCAGTCACCGATCACCGGCGGGCCGCCGTGCTCCGTGAAGCCGACGGTCACGTGCTGTCCGAAGAGGCGGTCGGTGCCAATGCTCTCGCTGCACGACCCGACCGCTCTCTCGGCTGGCCAACGCCCGAGGATCAGCAGGCGCTGGCGAAGCGCGACCCCGCTCTCGCCGCGGTCTCCTACTTCACCGGCGCCAAGGTCACGGGGCTGGCTTGAGCTTCGACGGCCGAGCCTTGGCTGGCGCGCCGATGGCCGTGTGCTCTGCCGGAACGTCGGAGAGCACGATCGCGCCCGCGGCGATCATCGCCCGGTCGCCGACGCGCACCGGCCCGAAGACGCTGGCGCCAGCGCTGACGGTGACCCGGTCGCCTATCACCGGACCGTGAGCGTCCGAAGCGCGGGCGATCCCGAGCGTCACGCCGTGATAGATCGTGCAGCGCGCGCCGATGACGGTCGCCGGATGCACGACGAGCCCGTAAGCGTGCTGAAGCCGCAACCCGGGACCAACCTGAACGCCGAGCGGCAGGTCGATCGTGAACACCCAGGCAACGAGCACCTTGTAGAGCGCGATGAGCGGCAGTGACCACCGCCGCGGGCGGGGTCCGGTGCCACGAGCGGCACGGGCGACCCGGAACAACGTCATCACGATGACGATGCGCGCGTCGTCGCGGTTGGCGCGCCAGTCGGCCTTCAGGACGTCGAGCAGGGGCACGGCCTGGACCCTAGCCACACGTCGTCGTTCTGCGTGAACCGCACCGGTGGTCGCGGCCCAACTTCGTGCCGCCGCTATCGCCGCCAGGGTTCGCGGTCGTCTTGGACGGATGACCCAGCGCGAATCAGCCGTAGCCCGGCGACACGTACCCAACGCCGGCCGCGCCTGCTGGCACGAAGGCACCCGTCGAGGGCGTGCCCCAATGCACCTGGCCCGTGATCGGGAGCTTCGGCCAACCGCCGACGGAGCCGCTCACCACGACTGGACAAGCGGTGGCGCCGCCGGTCGGGGGCCAGACGGTGTTGCCGAGTGATGCCCCGGCCTTGCCCTTCACGTAGACGTCAGAGAGCTTCGCGGGCGCCGTACTGCACCCGTTCGTGAACCACAGGAGGTAGCCGCCCGTCTTGGCGCCGGCGTTGTCATAGGACAAGTCGATGTGTCGGAGATCGATCGAGCCGATGGCGCCCTGGTCAGGTCGGACGAACAACCCCTGGTAGTTGGTGTCACCCGTCAGCTGGTCGATGCGCAGCGCCGCGACACCTCCCCACGGCTGGACGATGTCGGTGTGGTTGCTGTCGTAGCTGCCTCGAAGTCCGGTGGCGCGGATGTTCTCGAGCTGCACTGTCGCTTTGGGCGCCGCGATCTGGATGGCGTCGAACTCGTGACCCGAGGCTCCGTCGAACGTCACACCCTCGACGTGGACCGTCCCGACCGCGTTGCGGATGTCGAGGGCGGTTGCTCGCGCAGACGACGTGGAGAGGGCGAAGCGCCCGCCAACGATCACCACGTTGCGGCCTCCGACGAGCTGCAGGCCACCGACGTGGGTGCTCGATCCAAGGTCGATGATGTAGTCCTTGCTCGTGCTCAGGCTGTAGGTGACATCTCCCGTGCTCGCCATGATCGTCGTCGGGTTGCTGAGACCGGGCGGACGCCACGCCAGCTTCGGTTCGCTCGTCCCGCCAACGCCAACCTCGCCGGTTGACGTCCCGGACGACCCGGAGTTCGGCTGAGGGACCGATCCTCCCGCGGGCGTGGTGGGAGCCTCCGCCGGCGCTGTCGGTCCTGAGGGCGAACTTCCCGGCACCACAGCGGCGGCGGGGCGGGCTGTGAATCGCAGAGCTCCTGTGCCCAGAGGTCGACGACAGCCCGGACTCTTGCCGCCACTCGAGCTGAGAGTGACCCGGTGGCGCCCCTTGGGGAGCGACACACGCGCCGACAGCGTCTGGAATCGGCGGCTATGAACCCGCCGCAGCAAGATCACGCGCCCGTCGATGACGAGCCGCGACCGAGGATCGCCACCGCATCGGCGACGTACGCGGATTGCCAGACCATCCGCCGGCTGAGAAAGCGTGAATGTGACCGGTCGTGGAGAGAGCAGCCGAGCCGCCGGCACCGTCCGAACGGTCTTGGCGACGCCGCTGTCGGCGACCGGCGTCACCTTGACCCCGGTACCGGTACCGACACCCACGAGCGCGGCCAGCCCTGCGCAGGTCAGGGCGGCACCGATCAGCCAGCGGATGACACGTGACGCAGGCAAAGGAGACAGCTCCGCCGTCGCGCGGATGGGACGTCGTCACACGTGCGACGTCGTTCCACAGGCGGAAGCCCAGAGAGTTATAGCGAGACGTTGATCCGAATCTCCGCCAACGAGTGGAACGGCGGACGAGCTCGCTGGCGGGGCCGCGACGTGCGGCGCGTTACGCAGCGCTGTCGTCGTCCCCGCCCGGATGCTGCAGCGGCGTCACCGCGGCGATCCGCGGCCGCTCGCGCTCGCGCCGGTTCTCCGAGCCCGAGCCCGACGACGGCGGCGTGTCCCCCGCCGGGTCCGGCACCGCGTACGGCGCCCGCCGCGGCTTGACCGGCGGCGTGTCCGCCATGATCGCGTCGATCTCCTTGCGGTCCAGCGTCTCGCGGTCGAGCAGCGCCACCGCGATCTCCTCGAGCTTCTCGCGGTGCGCCGTGATCAGCTCGTAGGCGGCGCGCTGCGCCTCGAAGGCCAGCTCCTGCTGCTCCTCGTCGCGGATGCGCCGCGTGAGGTCGCTCACGATGTCCGCGTCGGTCACGGCCCGCATCGACACGCCCGCCGTCCCCATGCCGTACTCGTGGACCATGGCGTACGTGATGTCGGCGACGCGCTGCAGGTCGTTGGCCGCGCCGGTCGTCACGCTGCCGAACACCACGGCCTCGGCGACGCGCCCGCCGAGCAGGATCGTCATCTGGTCGACGAGCTCGTCGCGCGTCTTGAGGTAGCTGTCCTCGTCCGGCAGGTTCATGACGAACCCGAGCGCGGTGCCGCGCGGGACGATCGAGATCTTGTGCGTGCGCTCGGAGCTGGCCAGCAGCTCGCGGCACAGCGCGTGGCCGGCCTCGTGGTAGGCGACGATCTTGCGCTCGTGGTCGTTGAGCGTGGTGTTGGACTGCACGCCGGCGACCACGCGCTCCAGGGCGTCGTCGAAGTCGCCGTTCTCGATGACGGTCGCGCTGCGGCGGCCGGCGAAGATCGCGGCCTCGTTGCAGAGGTTGGCCAGCTCGGCACCGGAAAGGCCGCTGGTCTGGGCGGCGACGGCGCCGAGGTCGATGTCCTGATGCAGCGGCTTGTTGTGCGTGTGGACCTCGAGGATCTTGCGGCGGCCGTCGACGTCGGGCGGCGAGACGAAGACCTGGCGGTCGAAGCGGCCCGGACGCAGGAGCGCGGGGTCGAGCTTGTCCAGCAGGTTGGACGCGGCCATCACGACGACGCGCCCGGACGAGCCGAAGCCGTCCATCTCGACCAGCAGCTGGTTGAGCGTCTGCTCGCGCTCGGAGTTGTTGTCGGAGCCGCGCTGGGCGCCGACGGCGTCGAGCTCGTCGATGAACACGATCGACGGCTCGTGCTTGCGCGCCTCGCGGAACAGCCGCCGGATGCGGGCGGCGCCGAGGCCGGCGAACATCTCCACGAACGAGGACGCCGACTGCGAGAAGAACGCCGCGCCGGACTCGTGGGCGACGGCCTTGGCCAGCAGCGTCTTGCCGGTGCCGGGCGGTCCGTGCAGCAGGACGCCGGCGGGCACGCGCGCGCCCAGGCGCTGGAACGTGTCGGGGTCGCGGAGGAAGTCGACGACCTCCTGGAGCTCGCGCTTGGCGTCGTCGACGCCGGCGATGTCCGGCCAGCCGACCTCGACCTTCGTCTTCGGCTTGATCTCGACCGGCTTGGTCTTCGGCAGCGACTTGAGCGTCCGCAGCATCACGAACGCGAAGATGAAGATGAAGAGCAGGGACCCGACGCCCTGCCAGTCGGTGCCGAACTGCTGGACCTTCTCGGCGAAGGACTGCTTGGGGACCGAGACCGTGGCCGCGACCTTGCCCTTGCCGGCGGTCAGGCCCTCCAGCTTGGCCTTGTTGTCGGAGAGCGCCTTGGCGTAGGGCGGATCGAGCGCCAGGTAGTCGAGCGGGACCCCGTCGAAGGTCGTCGAGAACGGAACCGCCGTGGACGCAGCAGACACGCCCCCTGCATCGGCTCATACGGGCTGAGTCTTGACCCATACGCATCGGTTCTTGTCAACCGGACTGCGGTCCGCTACACTCACTCCCATAAGCGGACTCCAGTCCACCTAACCACTCCCAGGAGACCCTCCCATGAGCACCGCCACCACCGCTGTTCCCACCGGCGCCTACGGCCTGGACAGCGTCCACTCCTCCATCGGCTTCGCCGTCAAGTACAACGGCATCGCCTCCTTCCGCTCGACGTTCGAGAAGTACGACGCCACGCTCAACGACGGCGTGCTGACCGGCACGGCCGATGCCAGCTCGATCCAGATCGACGAGCCCAACTTCAAGGGCCACGTCCTCAGCGGCGAGTTCTTCGACGTCGAGGTCACGCCGACCATCACCTTCAAGTCCACCGGCATCACGCTCGGCGAGGACGGCACCGCCGAGGTCGCGGGCGACCTGACGATCCGCGGCATCACCAAGCCGGTCGTCGCCAAGGGCTCGTTCAGCGCCGGCCCGGACGCGTTCGGCAACGAGCGCGCGAACTTCGAGCTGTCGGCCACGGTCGACCGCCGCGAGTTCGGCCTCAACTGGCAGAACGCCCTCCCCAACGGCGCCGACGCCCTCGCGTGGGACGTGACGCTGAACGTCGACCTGCTCTTCGTCAAGCAGGCGTAGGAAGCCACCATGTCCCCGATCCGCATCCTCGGCATCTCCGGAAGCCTCCGAAGCGGGTCCCACAACACGGCCCTCCTCCGGGCGGCGGCGCTCTCGCTGCCGTCCGGGGCGGAGCTGGAGGTCTACGACGGCCTTCGGGACCTGCCGGCTTATGACGCAGACCTCGACACGCCCGAGACCGAGCCCGAGGCCGTCGCGCGCCTGCGCGCGGCGATCGCGCAGGCTGACGGCGTCATGATCGCCACGCCCGAGTTCAACGGGTCGATCCCCGGCGCGCTGAAGAACGCGCTGGACTGGGCGTCGCGCCCGTTCCCCGACAACGCCTTCAAGGGCAAGCCCGTCGCGGTCGTCGGCGCGTCCACCGGCCTGTTCGGCGCGGTGTGGGCGCAGGCCGAGGTCAAGAAGGTCCTCGGGATCATCGGCGCTGACGTGATCGACGGCGACCTGCCGGTCGGCCAGGCCGGCGGCGCGTTCCGCGACGACGGCCATCTGCACGACGACGATCTGCGTTCGGCGCTCGAGGAGCTCCTCGGCGTCCTGTCCGCACGGGTGGGAGCCCGGGACTCCCAGGCGGTTTAGTGTGCTCCATGTGGTCCCCAAGTTCGAGCTTCCGATGTCGTCGGACACCGTGCCGGCGGATCGGGAGCGCGCCGACGCCCGGCGCAACCGCGAGCGCATCCTCTGCGCCGCCGCGCGGCTGATCGAGCAGCACGGCATGGGCTTCTCCATGGACGACGTCGCCGCCGAGGCGGGCGTCGGCAAGGGGACGCTCTACCGCCGCTTCGGTGACCGCTCATCGCTCCTGCGCGCGCTGATCAGCGAGCCGGAGCAGGCCTTCCAGGACGCGCTGATCCGCGGCGCGGCGCCGCTCGGTCCGGGCGCGCCGCCCGACGAGCGCCTGCACGCGTTCGGCGAGGGCTTGTTGAGGTTCTTGGACGCGAGCGCCGTCTACATCCAGGCCGGCGAGCTGCTGGGCGGCGTGAAGCGCTACGGCCATCCGGTGTACGCCTTCTACCGCACGCACGTGTCGTATTTGCTGCGCGAGGCGTGCGGGGACACGAGCAACCACGAGTACTTGGTCGACGCGCTGCTCGGCCCGCTGTCGGCGGAGCCGTTCCTGTACCAGCGCGACCTGCGCGGGATGTCGCTCGACGAGATCTGCGCGGGCTGGCACGGGCTGTGCGACGCGGTGCTGGCGGGCGCGCTGGCGTCGGCGGCGGCGCCGGCGTCGGTCCCGGCCGACGTGGCGTAGCTCGGCGAGAGCCTCGCCCGGCGTGACGGTCAGCAGGCCTGGGTCGATCGCTCGGCTCTGCGGAAATGCTCTTGTGCGGCCGATAACCGCAGTAGGCGAAGCACATTGCGTTTATTGCGGATAGAGTCTATGGTGGTGGACATGAGCAGCGCTGGAGCAGCACCGGAGCGGGTTCTTCACGCTGAGCCCGAAGAGCAGTCGGGTCTTGCAGAGGTCTTGAGTCTGCTCGATCGCTTGGAATCCCGCGGCGAGAGAAAGACTCGGCTCGTCGGGCCGGATGGGGATGCGATTGAATTGCCGGCGTCGGCCTTCGAGGCATTGCGCGCCGTTGTCTCTGGCATGGCCAATGGGCAGACGATCACGCTGGTGCCGCACGGTCAAGAGCTGACCACCCAGCAGGCGGCAGACATACTCAATGTCTCACGACCGCATGTGATCAAGCTGTTGGAGTCCGGCGAGATCGCGCATCACAAGGTCGGGTCGCATCGTCGAGTCAATGTTGAAGATGTGCTGCGTTACCGCGCGGATCGAGCCAAGGCGCGTCGTGCCCAATTGGAGGAGCTGACCCGCCTGTCCGAGGAGCTCGGCTACGAGTAGCCGAGCGCTTGGCTGCCGGTGGGCGTCGTAGAGTGCTCGTGTGCCCTACAAGGTCGTGCTGGACGCCAACGTGCTGTTTCCGTTGTCGCTGCGCGACCTGCTGCTGCGTCTAGCTGAGCAGGAACTGTTCGAGCCAGTGTGGAGCGAGCGCATCTTGGACGAGATGACTCGCAACCTCGTGAAGACCGGGAAGGGCAGCCCGGAGCAGGCGGACGCTCTACGCCGGGTCATGCAGACAGCATTTCCCGAGGCAGCTGAGCCGCCGGCGGCGATTGCGGCGTTGGTGCCAGCGATGACCAACGACCCAGGCGATAGACACGTGCTCGCGTGCGCCGTGGCGTCGAAGGCAGAGGGGATCCTGACCTCGAATCTCAAGCACTTTCCATCGCAATCCGTCGACCCCTTCGGAATCGATGTGCGCCACCCTGATGAGTTCCTCTGTGCGCTGCGGGACATGTTTGGCGACATCGTCATCTACGAGGTCCGGGAGCTCGCTGCCGCGTTGCGTAAGCCGCCTCGAAGCGTGGAGTACATCCTTGACTCCTTTCAGCTTCACGGGTTGCCGGAGTTCGTGGCCGTCGCGCGGAGGACGTTCGAACTGCCGGAACGAACGCGAGCGCAGATCCTCGAGTCGCGCAAGCTGCCGCCGAAGTCCCACTCACACGTCTAGCGCGCCAGCTCTTAGCATCCAGAACCGACGGCGCTGGTCGCCGGTCAGGGCCGGACGGGTTCGGCGCAGGGCGATGACGTGTCGCCTGTGGCGCGTCGGTTCGCACCGAACGGTCGGTCCGGCCAATACTTGCCTCAGCCCGACCAGCGCCGGAAGTCGAGGTTCCGCGATGTGCGCCAACTGCAAGAGCCCGGCCGCGTGCCCGTGCGACGGTGGGACCACGCTCGCGCGGTGCGCCTGTGAGCAGGGCATGATCTGCCCGATCTGCGGCCATGAGGCCGCCGCCAACGTGGCGGCCGATCCGGAGCTCGTGGTCGAGATCGTCGACCCGCCGGAGGAGGACTGACGCCGCGCGTCAGCCGGTCAGGGCGAACGTCTCGTCGCCCCACGGGTTGACCTTCACCGGCGGCGTCAGGTTCAGCTGGCCGGCGCGCACCAGCCGGGCGAGGGCGTCGACGCGGCCGACCGACTCCGGCCAGTCGACGCGGCGCGCGCGGTTGTGCGGGTGCAGGAGGTCGGCGCGGCGCTCGGCGAGGAACGCCGTGAGCCAGCGGACCTCGTCCATGCCGTTGGCCGGCAGGCCGCCGACGCGGTGATGCGTGCGCGCGATCAGCGACGGCAGGCTGTCCGGGTCGCTGGCCGTGCCGTGCTCGATCGCCGTGTCGTAGAAGATCGCGACGCCTAGCGGCGTGGTCAGCCCGGCCGCGCCGGCCCACCGCGTCGCGGGCTCGAAGTACTCGACGTCCACTATGTGGTCCTGTGACAGGCGGAACTGGGCGTCGCGCGACGCCGTGCGCCACGCCTCGACGAACGCGGACCCCAGCCCCTTCGTGCTCGCGCTGCCATCGGCGGCGCGGCGCCGCAGCACCGGCAGGAACCGGACCAGCCCGTTGCCCGGCCGCCGCGTGGCGTAGTCCTCGACGACCATCAACATGTCCCCGGTCGCCGAGCAGAACCCCGCGCGCCCCGCGGTGTAGCCGCAGCCGTCGTGGAGGTTCTCGACGTAGCCGTAGCGGATCGACGTCGTGCTGTTCTCGAACACGCTGACCAGCTCGTCGGCGACGCGGCGCTGCGTCGCGGTGAGCTGCGGAGCGGCGGCGCCGCCGCCCGGCGCCGCCACCAGGAGCGCGGCCAGGCCCGCACCGACGGACAGGAGGGTGCGTCGCAGCACGACGTCCAATCTACTCGCCGGCGGTCCGCTGCCGCCGGCGCGCAGACACCGCCCGGCCTACTGGTAGCCGGGCGACGTGTAGGCCACGCCGGCCTTGCCGGCCGGAACGAACGCGCCGGCGGGCGGCGCCCCGCCGATGACGCCGCCGGTGACGGGCAGGCGCGGGAACGTGACGCCGTTGCCGGTCTGCTTCGACGGGCAGGAGCTGTCGTTGGTCGCCGGCCAGACCGCGGTGCCGACCGTCGTCCCGGTGCGGGGCGCGATGTAGAAGTTGCTCAGCGTGGTCGGCGCCATCTTGCAGTTCGTGGTCATCCAGAGCAGGTAGCCGCCGGTCGCGCCGGCCGCCGCGTTGTCGAAGGCCAGGTCGACGTCCTGCAGCTCGACCGAGCCGATCGGCGCGAGGTCGGGCCGCGTGAAGATCCCCTGGTAGTTGGAGTCCGCGCTGAGGTGGTCGACGCGCAGCTTCGCGACGCCGCCGTAGGGCTGGATCACGTCGCTGTGGTTGGTGTCGAACGACCCGAGCAGGCCGACCGCGCGGACGTTCTCGACCTGGACGGTCGAGGACGGCGCGACGATCTGGATCGCGTCCATCTCGTGCTGCGTGCCGTCGAAGAGCACGCCCTCGACGTGGACGGTCCCGACGTTGTCCTTGATGACCAAGGCGGTGTTCTTGGTCGACGTCGCCGGCAGCGCGATCGCGCCGCCCTTGAGGACGACGTTGCGGCCGCCCGCGATGCTCAGCGCGCCGAGGTGCGTCGCCGTCCCGAGGTTCAGGATGTAGTCCTTGGTCTTGTCCAGCGTGACGACCTGGTCGCCCTGGGCGACGTTGACCGTCGCCGGCGTGGTCAGCGCCGGCGGCGCCCAGCGCAGCTTCGGGTTGACCGCGACGGCCGTCACGCTCGACGGCGTCGTCGGCGCGGAGACCGCCGCCGGCCCGAGCGCGCGGACCGTGTCGACGAACAGGTTGCGGTCGCACGCGCTCGACATGTAGTCGTTGGTCAGCCTCAGCGTCAGGGTGTGCGTCCCGGCGGCCACGGACCTGGTCACCGCGTAGTTGACGTACGTGTTGGTCGTGACCGACCAGACCGCGACGCTCGCGCCGTCGACCAGCAGCTGCAGGGACGGCGCGCCCGCGCACTCCGAGCCGCGGGCCCGGACCGTGAAGGAGGTCGCCGCCGAGGTCAGCTTGACCGACGCCGTCGTCGCGACGCCGGAGTAGAGCGCCTGCGCCCTGCCGCCCTCGGCGGCGCTGTCGTTGAAGGCGACCGTGGTGGCGGTCTGCGAGAAGCTCTCGCCCGGCACCGCGGCGAGGACGACGTCCGTCGCGCTCGCGCAGGGCGCGGCGACGGCGAGGAGGCTGGCGGCGGCCAGCGCGCACCGGAGGGCGCGCAGGGGCAGGCGCGTGTTCGACACGGGCAGGGTTCCTTGGCAGTGGGGGGCGCCGTGGGGGCGCGGGGCGGCAGACGCGGGCTCGGGGGAGCCCCTGCCTGCATCGGATGCGCCGCCGCGACCGCTGACCCTCGGGTGGTCCGTTGGACGCATGGCCGATCGGTCGGTCGGCTGGCCGCGCGGCTCAGCCGTAGCCCGGCGAGCGGTAGCTCGCGCCGGCGTCGGCGGCGGTCACGAACGAGCCGCCCGGCGGCACGCCCCAGCGCGCGACGCCGGTCACGGGCAGGTCCGGCCAGCTCGCCGTGTCCCCGACGATCTTCGCGGGGCAGTTGGTCGCGGCGCCCGTCGGCGGCCACACGGTGGACCCGAGCGTCGAGCCCGCCCGCCCCTTCACGTACACGTCGGTCAGCGTGGTCGTCGCGGCCGCGCAGCCGTTGGTCAGCCAGAGCAGGTAGCCGCCCGTCTTGGCGCCGGCGTTGTCATAGGCCATATCGACGTGCCGGAGGTCGACGGGGCCGATCGGGCCCTGGTCGGGCTGGTCGAAGATCCCCTGGTAGTTGCTCGTCCCGCTGAGCCGGTCGACCCGCAGCCGCGCCACGCCGCCCCACGGCTGGACGATGTCGGTGTGGTTGGTGTCGTAGCTGCCGCGCAGGCCGGTCGCGCGGATGTTCTCCAGCTGGACGGTGGCCTTCGGCGCGTTGATCTGGATCGCGTCGAACTCGCGCCCGGACGACCCGTCGATCCACACGCCCTCGACGTGGACGGTCCCGACCGCGCCGCTGATCCCGAGCGCCACCGCGCGCGTCGAGCTCGCCGGCAGCGCGATGTGCCCGCCGACGATGACGACGTTGCGCCCGCCGCGGATGCCCAGGCCGCCGGCGTGGGTCGCGGTGCCCAGCTTCAGGATGTAGTCCTTGGTCGTGTCCAAGGTGTAGGTCTGGTCGCCGGCGCCCACGGCGATGGTGGTGGGCGCGGTGAGCGCGGGCGGGGCCCAGGCGAGCTTGGGGCGGGCGGGCGTGGCGGGGCTCGTGCCCGGCGTGGTCGCGCCGCCGTCGGTGCCGGTGGTGCCGCCCGGCGCCGTGGTGGTCGGCGCGGTCGTGGACGCCGGCGCCTGCAGTGCGGACGGCGGCGTGGTGTCCGCGCCGCCGCTCGCGGGCGACGTCCCGGCCGGCGCCGCCAGCAGCCGGACCGCGCCGAAGCCCAGCGGCCTGCGGCAGTGCGCCGTGCGCCCGCCGTCGACGGTCAGCGCGACGCGCCGGCGGCCGGCCGGGATCACCATCGCCACTTGGAGCGTCCGCCAGGTCCGCGCGGTCACGCGGCGGCGGATCGCCGTGCGGCGGTCGATCGTCAGCCGGACCGTGGCGCCGGGCCCGCAGCGCCGGCGGACGCGGACCGCGACCTGCCCGGCGGGCGCGGCGAGCGTCACCGTCCGCACATGGCGCTGGCCGGCGAACGCGCTGGCGGGCACGGCCGCGATCGGGTCGGCGGTCGCGCCGCCCACCGCGGGGGCGAGCAGCGCCGAGACGAGCGCGGCGACGGGCACGGCGCTCAGGCTGCGGGAAGGGACGCGGCGCATCGGCGTACGGCGCCCCTGGCGGCAGAGGCGCGCGGGCCCATCATCGGGGTCCGCCACCGCATGCGCAAGGGGCGTTCACAGCCTCGTCTCCGGAACCCACATCGGTGGCGCGCCCTCAGCGGCGCCGCGATGTGGGGTCCGGACACATCATTGGTAGCCGGGTGACACGTATCCGGGGCCGGCGCCGGACACCGGCACGAACGACCCGCCGCTCGGAGCGCCGGCGTTGACGGCGCCCGTCACGGGCAGCCCCGGCCACGTCGCCCTGGTGCCCGTCAGCTTGGCCGGGCAGCCGGCGTCGGTCGTCGTCGGCCAGACCGCGCTGGCCAGCGTCTTGCCGGCGCGCGGCTGGATGTAGACCTCCGACAGCGACGTCGGCGCCATGTCGCAGCCCGTCGTCATCCACAGCAGGTACCCGCCGGTCGAGCCGGCCGCGGCGTTGTTGAAGGACATGTCGACGTGGCGGAGGTCGACGGAGCCGATCGCGCCGAGGTCGGGGCGCGTGAAGATCCCCTGGTAGTTCGAGTCGGCCGTCAGCCGGTCGACGCGCAGCCTCGCGACGCCGCCGTAGGGCTGGATCACGTCAGAGTGGTTGGTGCTGTACGTCCCGAGGAGGTTGTCGGCGCGGACGTTCTCGACCTGGACGGTCGCCGCCGGCGCGACGATCTGGATCGCGTCCATCTCGTGGCCGCTGGTGCCGTCGAAGTCGACGCCCTCGACATGCACCGTGCCGGTGCTGTTCTTGATGACCAGCGCGGTGGCCTTGGTCGACAGCGCCGACAGCCCGATGCGGCCGCCGATCATCACGACGTTGCGCCCGCCGTTGATCGAGACCGCGCCGAGGTGCGTGGTGGCGCCGAGGTTCAGGATGTAGTCCTTGGTCGTGTCCAAGGTGTAGGCCTGATCGCCCTGGGCGACGTCGATCGTGGTCGGCGCGTTCAGCGCGGGCGGCGCCCAGGCGAGCTTGGCGCGGGTGTCGACGGGCGGAGGAGGAGCGTCGGGCGTTGTGGTGTCGCCGCCGGAGGGCGGGGTGTCGCCGGAGGGCGGGCCGTCAGTGCCGGAAGACGGAGCGTCGCCGCCCGAGGGCGAGCCGTCGTCGCCGGAGGACGGGGCATCAGCGATGGCGGGCGGCTCCGGCGCGGAGCTCTGCGCCGCGGGCGCGGCCAGCGCGGCGATCACCGGCGCGGCCGGCGGCGTCGCCACCGCCATCGCCTGCGGCGCGCTCGGCACGGCCCCACTCGGCGCGCCGCGCGTCGTCTTCACCACCACGCGATCCACCACCACCGCGCGCCGGCACCCGTGCTGCACATGCGCGTTGACCAGCGCGACCGTCACGTGGTGCGCCCCCGCGCTCAGCGCCCGGGCGACCGTCAGCGCCTCGTACCGCCCGCCGCTCAGACGCCGCGTGCGCCGCCCCGCGCCGTCGACCGCCACCGCCAGCACCGGCGATCCCGCGCACGCGACGCCGCGCGCCCGGACCGTCACGGCCGTGCCGGGCGTCGTCAGGCGCACGGTCGCGGTGACCGGCTTGGCCGTCCGCAGCGCCAGCGTCTGCCCCGCCCCCGACGCGCTCGCGGCATTGCCGGCCAGGCGCGCACCGGTGAGCGTCACGTCGGCGGACGCGCCGGTCGCAATGATGGCGAGGGCCAGCGCCGTCGCCGTGGGGACGGCGACGCGCGCCCGCCTGAGCAGCGGTGGGCAGGACATGGGAGAGATGCGCCCGGACGGGGAGCGTCACGCGTCCGGTGCGGCACGCCTCGCATCGGCCGCGGGCCGCGGAAGCGCACGTCCCGCACCACGATCTGGACGGATGGCCGACGCGCCAAGATCCAGTCCGGTACCCGACTCCTGGACACATGGTCGACGTAAGTTTGGTGGGTGGGCGGTTGCGAAGTCGCGAGACGTCGCTACGCTGACCTACAACCGTTCGGCAGGGGCTCGGGACGAGCGTCGGCGGGCGGGTGCCACCGCGCAGGAGTGAAGAGCACGGAAGCTCCGGGTTCGGCACGTAAGTCCAGGTACGCAGCCAAACCGCATTTACTAGGGGATCGATTGAGCGCTCAGACGAGCGAGCCAACACTGCTGGGCGCGACGGATGCACACCAGCTCGTGGCCCTTCCCGACCCGACCGTCGGGGACAAGCAGCAGCAGGACACCGCCGAGAAGCCGCAGCAGCAGCGCCGCCCCGCGATCCGCGAGGCGCAGACGATCAGCAGCGAGGTGCTCCGCCGCGACCGCCGGTTCCGGCGTTCGCTCGTGGTCGCCGACGCCGTCGCCGCCCTCCTCGCGCTCCTGCTGTGCGCCGGGCTCGTCGCGGACATGACCGTCCGCCCGAGCGTCCTGCTCGGCCTGCCGGTCGTGATCCTGGCCAGCAAGCTCACCGGCCTCTACGACCGCGACGAGCTGCTGATCCGCAAGACGACCTTCGACGAGGCGCCCGCCCTCTTCCAGCTGGCGACGCTGTACACGCTCGTCATCTGGATGCTCGGCGACGTCGTGGTCGGCACCCCGCTGGGCAGCGAGGCCGCGGGCATCCTGTGGGCGTCGCTCTGGGGCCTCGGGCTCGGCTGCCGCCGCCTGGCGCGCTGGATCGCGCAGCAGAGCGTCTCGGTGGAGCGCATCCTCGTCATCGGCGACTCCGCGACCTACGGCCGCATCGAGGAGAAGCTCGCGATGGGCGGCACGCACGCCCAGCTCGTCGGCCGGATGTCGCTGCAGCGCGCGGCCGGCAGCGAGGAGCGCGCGATCGACCGCGACACGATGCGCGAGCTCGTCCGCGACCTCAACGTCCACCGCGTCATGATCGCGCCGAGCCAGACCAACCCGCAGATCACGCTCGACCTCGTCCGCGGCGCCAAGGCGGCCGGCGTACGCGTCAGCATCGTCCCGCACGTCCACGACGTCGTCGGCAACTCGGTCGTCTTCGACGACCTGCACGGCCTCACCGTCCTGGGCGTCCGCGAGTTCGCGCTGTCGCGCTCGTCGCACGTGATCAAGCGCACCTTCGACCTGCTCGGCGCGACCTTCATGCTGCTCGCCGCCGCGCCGGTGATGGCGGTCATCGCGATCGCCATCAAGCTCGACACGCGCGGGCCGGTGCTGTTCCGCCAGGAGCGCGTCGGCAAGGCCGGGCACCGCTTCAGGATCAGCAAGTTCCGGACGATGGTCCCCGACGCCGAGCAGCGCAAGGCGGAGTTGATGGTGATGAACGAGGCCGACGGCCTGTTCAAGATCGCCGAGGACCCGCGCATCACGCGCGTCGGCCGCCTGCTGCGCCGGACCTCGCTCGACGAGCTGCCGCAGCTGTTCAACGTGGTCATGGGCGAGATGTCGCTCGTCGGCCCGCGGCCGCTGATCACGTCCGAGGACAAGACGATCACCGGCTACGACCGGCGCCGCCTCCGCCTCACGCCGGGCATGACGGGGCACTGGCAGATCATGGGCTCGTCCCGCGTGCCCATGCACGAGATGGTGAAGATCGACTACGTCTACGTCACGACGTGGTCGCTGTTCGAGGACATCAAGATCCTCGTCCGGACCATCCCGTACATGATCGCCCGCAAGGGCCTGTAGCCGGCGCGCAGCGGGTCAGCGCTGATCGCCGCGCGACGCCATCGCGCACAACGCCCAGAGCTGCAGGAGCGTGGCGATCCAGACGGCGGAGGCGATCGTTACGAGCGTCATGACCCGATGCGCAAGATACCCGTTCGAGCTGGACCGAATCCTGGTGCGTCGGGGGGTCTGGGCACAAAAGTGCCACAAGGAGGCCTATTGGCGCTCAGCCCTCAGGATCTCGGCCAGCGCGGCGCGTCCGACGTCCAACTGACGCTCGGTCGGCTCGCGCGTCCCGAGCACCCGCTGGAGCTCGTGGCCGGGGCGCCGCAGGAGCGCGGTCGCGCGCGAGCCGTCGTGGCGCTCGGACCAGGCGAAGACCTCCACGGCGAGGCCGAGCGAGGCCAGCGACACCGCCGCCCCGGACAGCGGCCCGGGCTTGGCGACGACCTTCCTGAGCAGCGCCGTCCCCGCGACGTTGGACGCCAGCAGCGGCGCCATGAGGTGCGAGCCGCAGCGGTCGTGCTCCTTGGTCGCGTCGCGGGCGTCGGCCGCGCCGGACTCGTAGGCGCCGATCGCCTTGTGCTCGACGCCGTGGTAGGCGGCGAGCTCGCCGCCGCGCAGCGCCAGGAACGACGGCAGCAGCGAGAGGCCGGCCAGCGCCGCCTCCGACGCGAGGCCCCCGCGCCCGCCGCGCCGGCGCTTGAGCGCCGCGCCGCCGAGCGTGACCGCGACCGCCGACCCGAGCACCCGCGCGTCCTGCCACGGCAGCCGGGCCTCGGGCAGCGCGCGCTTGACCAGCGGGATGACGGCCATCGCCTCGCCGAGGCGCAGGACGCCGCGCGCGCCCGGCACCGCCTCGACCGGGCCGCGGACGCGCGGCTTGCGGCCCGACGCCGCCTTGATCGACCCGTCCCGGGCGCGCACCGCCGCGGCCCACATCGTCGGGCCGTGGACGAGCAGGCCGTTGCGCAGCGCCATCCCGCCGAGGCGCAGCGGGCGCGCGTCGCGATCGCCGGCGCCGGCGCTCATCCCAGCAGCTCCAGGGCGATCGCCGTGTACGCGCGCGCCGCGAACCCGACGTCGGCCGCCTTGATCCGCTCGTCCTTGCCGTGGACGAGCGGCCACATCTCCAGCAGCGTCATCTCGCGCTGGGGGAAGAACCCGTAGGCGACGCACTCCGGGAAGGCGTCGCGGAACGCGCGCGAGTCGGTGTAGGCGGGGAGCATCGTCGGGACCACGCGCGCCGCGTCGTCCTCGCTGTGGACCCACGCGCGGATCGCGTCCATCAGCGGCGACTCGGTCGGCGAGCCGTTGCCGACGACCTCTTCGAGCCACTGCAGCTCGGCGCCGTCCAGGCGGTCGCCGAGCACCTCGCGCAGCCGCGCCTCCGCGGTGTCGCGGCCGTGCCCCGGCGGGACGCGGCAGTCGACCTTCAGCGTCGCGTGGGCCGGGATGACGTTGATCTTCTCGCTGGCGCTGATCATCGTCGGCGCGAAGGTGACGGAGATCATCGGCTCGGCGAACGCGGCGAGCGCGGGGTTGGCGGCGGCGAGCGCGTCGAAGGACGGCAGGTCGAGCGCGGCGATGAGCGCCTGCGGCGCCTCGGTCAGGTCGTGGCCCGGCCGGCGCGTCGCGAACGCCTCGATCAGCGGCGCGAGCTTGGGCAGCGCGTTGTCGGCGACGTTGGGCATCGACGCGTGGCCGGCGGCGCCGCGGGTCGTGAGCGCGAGCCGGAAGACGCCCTTCTCGGCCGTGCAGACGCCGTAGAGGCGCTCGTCGCCGTGCGGGATGACCGTCCCGCCGCCCTCGTTGAGCAGGTAGTCGCAGCGCACGAGGTCCGGGTGGTTCTCGGTCAGCCAGACCGCCCCCTCCTCGCCGCCGGTCTCCTCGTCGACGACCACGATCACCAGGAGGTCGCCGTGCGCCGGGCGCCAGCCGGACTCCGCGAGCGCGAGCGCGGCCGCGCACTCGGCGGCCGTCTGCGACTTCATGTCCTGCGCGCCGCGACCCCAGACCTCGCCGTCGACCAGGTCGCCCGACCACGGGTCCCGCGACCACTCGGCGGGATCGGCGAGGACCGTGTCGACGTGCGACAGCAGCCCGAGCACCGGCCCGTCGGCGTGACCCCGCAGCCGCGCGACGAGGTTCGGCCGCTCCGGCGTCCGGCCGACCAGGTCGACCTCGAAGCCGGCAGCCCGGAACGGCTCGGCGAGCTCCTCCTGCAACGCCCGCTCATCACCCGGCGGGTTGACCGTGTTGTGGCGGATGAGCTGCTGCAACAGCGCGACGGCGCGCCCCTCGAGTTCGGCACCCATGGCCTGACCCTAACGCGGCGACGCCGCGGGCTCGCCGGGCGACCTCGCAGACACAACGTCGGCTACGGTCCCGCCGGGTGTGCGGCTGGCCTACGTCGTCGAGAGCAAGAACCAGGACCGCTACTCGGCGCTGTTCTGGTGCCGGAAGAAGCGACGCCGCGTTTTAGCGTGAAGTTCTCAGCATTCCGGCTCCGTACGCCTCGCATGGTTTTGCAACCGTGGCCGAGCCGTTGTGGAACGCCGTCAGTGACTGGAAGCCCCTCCGGAACGACCCCCGCCTCCGCGCCGACGCGATGTTCCGCGCGCTGCGCACGATCCAGCGCGCCGACGCAGCGGTGATCTTCACCGGGATCGATCGGGCGGCGGATCCGGCGCTCATGAACCTCGACCATGCGCGCGCCACCGCGGTCGACGGCCTGCTGGACTGCATCGAAGCGAACTGCGCGCCCGACGGCCTCGCGGAGCGGTGCCTGCTGATCTTCGACGAAGAGGCCAGCACCGCCAAGGAGCTCTTCGACGTCGTCCATGGGCATCATCGAACGACGCTGATGGACGGGCGTGATCCCGTGATCGTCGAGCGCCCGCTCATCGCGCCGAGCCATCACACGCCTGGGATCCAGGTCGCCGATCTCGCCGTCTACCTGCGCCGCCGTGAACACACCGCGCCGGAGACGGACCCTCGAGCACAGCGACTGCGAGACAGGTTGCTCGCCCTGATCCGCCCGGCCGTGGTCTGCGATCGCGCGCCTTAAGCGCCAAAGGCCGCCCAAGGAGGACGGCCTTCGCGATGTTGCAAGAGCCTGGCGCCACTCGCTTCATCCATGGTATCGGCAGATGCCGCGCGTGCCAATAGCCGCACCCGCACGGCTCCCCCGCCGACCCTGCGATCCTGGACGCGGTGTCTGACCAACTGTTCTCCTTCGGCGACGACGCGCCGGGCTCCGGGGCCGCGGTCGATCCCAGTGCGCCGTTGCCCGCGCGGGTGCGGCCGCGGACGCTTGCGGAGCTCGTCGGGCAGGAGCATGTCCTCGGTGAGGGCTCGTCGCTGCGGGTCGCGATCGAGCATGGGCGGCCGTTCTCGATGATCCTGCACGGGCCGCCCGGCTCCGGGAAGACGACGCTGGCGCGGATCGTCGCGACGAGCGCCGACGCGGCGTTCGAGGAGCTGAGCGCGGTCCAGGCGGGCAAGGCCGAGGTCACGCAGGTCATCGCCCGGGCGCGGGAGCGGCGGCGCGCCGGGCGGTCGACGGTCCTGTTCCTCGACGAGATCCACCGTTTCAACAAGGCTCAGCAGGACGCGCTCCTGCCGGCGGTCGAGGAGGGGCTGGTCACGCTCATCGGCGCGACGACCGAGAACCCGTACTTCTCGGTCAACTCGGCGCTGCTCTCGCGGTCGCAGGTGCTCGAGCTGCGCGCGCTGACGCCGGAGCACGTGGAGACGCTGCTGCGCCGGGCGATCGAGCGCGGCGAGCTGGGCGACGTCCAAGTTGATGATGATGCGGTCGCGTTCCTCGCGCAGCGGTCGGGCGGGGACGCGCGGTCGGCCCTGAGCGCGCTGGAGCTGGCGGCCGAGACGGCAGGCCCCGGCGGCACCATCGCCCTCGCCGGCGCCGAGAGCGCGCTCCAGCGCAAGGCCGTCCGCTATGACCGCCAGGGCGACCAGCACTACGACCTGATCTCGTCCTGGATCAAGGCGACCCGCGCGTCGGACGTCGACGCCTCGCTCTACTACCTCGCGGTGATGCTCGAGGGCGGCGAGGACCCGCGCTTCATCGTCCGGCGCATGGTGATCCTGGCCAGCGAGGACATCGGCAACGCCGACCCGCGCGCGCTGATGGTCGCCACGGCGACGGCCAGCGCGGTCGAGTTGGTGGGGTTGCCCGAGGGCGCCCACGCGCTCGCGCAGTGCGCGGTCTACCTCGCGATGGCGCCGAAGTCCAACGCCTCCTACAAGGCGCTCGGCGCCGCGCGGGCGCACGTCCGCGAGCACGGCGCCCAGGCGCCGCCGCCCTACCTGCGGTCGGGGCCGCTGGCCGAGGAGGGCTACGACTACCCGCACGACCATCCCGGCCACGTCAACGGCCAGGAGGTCATGCCGCCCGGCCTGGAGGGCACGCGCTTCTACGCGCCCGACGGCCAGGAGGCGCCGTTCGCCGAGCGCCTCGCCGCGATCCGCCGGGCGCGCGGACGCGAGTAGGGCCCGCCCGCAACGCGACGTGACAAGATCGGCGGCGTGGCCGCCGACACGACCCCGACGCTCGACGCCCTCGCGCCGGCGACCGGCGAGACGCTCGGGACCGTCCCGATCGCGTCGGCGCAGGACGTCCGCGCCGCCGTCGCGGAGGCCGCCGCGGTGCAGGGCTTGTGGGCGCAGCTGCGGCTCGCCGACCGTGCCCGCTACATGGCGCGCGCCGCGCAGGCGGTGATCGACGAGGCCGACGAGCTGGCCGACCTCATCTCCCGCGAGCAGGGCCGGCCGGCGGCGGAGGTCGACCTCGGCGAGCTCGTCCCGGCGATCGAGACGCTGCAGTGGCTGGCCGAGCACGGCCCGCGGATCCTCGCCGGCGAGCGCGTCGGCCTATCGCGCGCGCTGCACCCGTTCGCGCGGGCGCGCTGGTCGTACGAGCCGCTCGGCGTCGTCGGCGTCCTCGGGCCGGCGGCCGAGCCGTTCGCCACACCGTTGGGCGACGTCGCCGTCGCGCTGATGGCCGGCAACGGCGTCGTCCTCAAGCCGTCGCCGCACGCGGCGCTCAGCGGCGCGCGGATCGCCCGCGTCTTCGCGCGCGCCGGCCTCCCGCCCGGGCTGCTCGGCGTCGTGCATGGCGACGCCGCGACGGGCGCCGCGCTGGTCGAGGCGCCGGTCGCGCAGGTGCGCTTCACCGGCAGCGCGCCGGCCGGCGGCACGGTCCTGGAGGCGTGCGCGCGCGGGATCAAGCGGGTCGTCGCCGAGCTGGGCGGCGCGGACGCCGCGATCGTGTGCGCCGACGCCGACGTCACCCGCGCCGTCGAGGGCATCGCGTGGGGCGCGTTCGTCAACGCCGGCCAGTCGGGCGGCTCGATCGAGCGCGTCTACGTCCTGCGCGAGGTGGCCGACGCGTTGTTGGAGGGGTTGACCGCCCGCGCCCGCGCGCTGCGCGTCGGCGACCCGCGCGACCTCGACACCGAGGTCGGCCCGCTCGTCGGCGGCGAGCGCCTGGACCGCGTGACCGAGCTGCTCGACGAGGCCGTCGCCGCCGGCGCGCGGCTGCACTGCGGCGGGCCGGTCGCGGTCCCGGGACTGGGCGGCGCGTTCTGCGCCCCCGCGGTCCTGACGGGCGTGTCGGAGGGCGTGCGGCTGGCCTACGAGGAGTGTCCCGGCCCAGTCGTCTCGGTGACGGTGGTCGACACCGAGGCCGACGCGATCACGCTGGTCAACGGCTCCCCGCTCGGGCTCGGCGCGTCGGTCTGGACGGCCGACCGCTACAAGGGCACGCGGATCGCGCGCGAGCTGCGCGTCGGCATGGTGTGGATGAACGACCACCACGTCTCGCGCGCCGCGCCGCAGCTGCCGTGGGGCGGCGTGCGCGGCTCGGGCATCGGCCGCGCGCGGGGCGCCGTCGCGCTGCGCACGTGCGCCGAGCCGAAGGTCGTCACCTGGGAGCCGCCGCACGGCACCGCGTTCTGGTGGTTCCCGTACGACCGCGCGCTGGCGCCGGCGGGCCGGGCGCTCGCGCGGCTGCGCTCGACGCGCGACGCCGATCGGGAGCGCGGCCTGCGCGAGGGCGCGCGGCCGGCGCTGGCCGTCGCGACCCGCACGCTGCGGTCGCTGCGGCGGAGGTAGGGGCGCTGCGGTGGCGGACGCACCCCTTGGGCCTTCGCCACAGCAGCACCCTCACCGGTCCTGAATGCACGCTCGCTCCGGCGCCTCCCGTCGCGCGAACCCGAGGAAACGGAACGTACGGATGCCGCGGCCACCGGCGGCGGCGATGGGAAGAAGTGCATCACTTTGCGCGCGGAAAGCGACCTGTATGGCGTCTCAGAGCGCCCGCAGCACGGCCGCCGTCACCGCCGCCGCGAGGATCACGACGAGCACCGGCGCGCGCAGGAGGACCGCGATCAGCGCCGCGGCGAGCCCGGCGGCGCGGGCGTCGAGGACGAGGTGGCGGCCGGTCGCGAACGTGTTCGTGACGATCAGCGCGGCCAGCAGCGTAGGCGCGAGGAGCGCCATCACGCCCATCAGCCGGTCTGGGAGCGCGCGGTCGCCGAGGACCGCGGGCGCGAGGCCCTTGAGGACGAGCGTCCCGCCGCCGGCACCGAGGACGACGATCCACGCCGTGCTCATGCGGGCGTCCTGGTCCGGGTCCGCCGCAGTCCCGCGAGGCAGACGACCGCCGCGGCGACGATCGGCAGGCCGGGCGGCACCAGCGGGACCATGACGAGCGCGACCGCCCCGCCCGCGACGGCCGCGAGCAGCAGGCGGCGCTCGCGGACCTGGCCGGCGAGCAGCGCCAGGAACAGCGCGGGGAACGCGGCGTCGAGGCCGAGCGTCTCGGGATCGCCGAGCACCGAGCCGGCCAGGACGCCCGCCGTCGAGCAGACGACCCAGGCCGCCCAGATCGTCGCGCCGGCGCCGACGAGCAGCCGCGGGTCGTAGCGGCCGCCGCCGACGTGGCTGACGGCCCACGACTCGTCCACGGTGATCTGGCCCTGCGCGGCGCGCGTGAGCGGCCGGCCGCGCAGCCAGGGCGCGACCGACAGCCCGATCGGCAGGTAGCGCGCGTTGAGCAGCAGCGCGGCGACGATCGCCGCGAGCGCCGTCCCGCCGTCGCGCACGATCGACACGGCGGCGAACTGCGCGCTGCCGGCGAACGTCACGATCGAGAACACGATCGTCGCCGCGGAGGTGAAGCCGGCCTGCCGCGCGAGCACGCCGTAGGTGATCCCGAAGCCGCCGACGGCGACCGCGAGGGGCCACGCGCGGCGGGCGCCATCCGCGTACGTCGTTCGTTGCATTAGCATGCCATGTTCGCTATGCCGAACGAGATCGTCAAGGTCGTCGGGACCAACCTGAAGGGGCTGCGCGCCGAGCGCGGCCTGTCGCTGTCCGACCTCGCCCGCACCTCCGGGGTCGCGAAGGCCACGCTGAGCGCGCTGGAGGGCGGGCGGGGGAACCCGACGCTGGAGACGCTCAGCGCGGTGGCCGCCGCGCTGCAGCTCCCGATGGGCGACCTCATCACGCCCGCCGACCCGGCGCCGGTCACGGTCGTGCGCAGCGACGGCGGCACCAGCATCCCGGGCACGGCGAACGACCTGCGGCTGATCGCGCGATTCACGCCGGGCGGGACGGTCGAGGTCTACGAGGCGCAGTGGCCGAGGCGCTCGACGCGCAACGCCGGCGGCCACGGTCCGGGCACGCGCGAGCACGTCATCGTCACGCGCGGCGGTCTGAAGGTCGGGCCGCTGGGGCGCGAGGTCGGCCTGTCGGGCGGCGACTACGCGACGTTCGCCGCCGACGAGCCGCATCTCTACGAGGCGCGGGCGGGCACGCGGGCGCTGCTGCTCATGCAGTGGGCGCCGGGGGCTCAGGCGGCGACGCCGGAGCTGGGGACGTAGCGCCAGCCGCGCGGCATGAGCGGGACGAGGACGCGCTTGGCGTACTCGGCGCCGCCGCGCAGGACGATCGCGCGGGCCGGGTCCCACGAGAAGCCGTAGCCGCGGCGGACGGCGCCGGGGAGCAGGCCGACCGTGATGAAGTTGGCGAGCTCGACGAGCGGGCGCACCTTCAGCGGGACGGGCGGGCGCAGGACGACCTCGATGCCGACGGCGCGCGCCGTCGGCGTGACGTGGAGGTCGCCGGAGCCGAGCACGGACTTCATGTACGTGTTGAAGTCGGCCCAGGTGCCGGGCATGTCGGCGTCGCGGAGGCCGAACAGCCGGCCGACGACGCGGTAGTCGCGCCAGTAGGCGTCGCGCTCGTCTGGGTCCAGGCGGGTGACGTAGCGCTCGTAGACCAGGACGGCGGAGTCGACGAGGCACGCGACGATCCACAGGAGGAGGTCCGGGTCGTCGGCGGCCCAGGGCGTTCCGGCCGGGAACGGGCCGGCGTCGCGCGGCAGGACGCCGCGGGCACGTGCGTGCATCGCCCGGACGCGCCGGGTCTTCCGATCGGCGTCGGCGCGCGGGCCCCACGCGATCGCGTCCAACACGTCGGCGGTGCGGCGCAGGCGCAGGTAGGGGTCGTCGAGCGCGCCGGTCGCCATGAAGAAGCCCTCGAACGCGACGGGATGCGCGGCCATCATCAGCAGCGCGCGGGGGCCGGACAGGCCGACGACCTTCTCGCGGTGGACGCGGCGCAGGAGCGAGTCGTCGTCGAAGTAGGTGGGCGTGGTCGGGGTCACGGTGCGCGGTCTCTTAGACGGTACGGCGTCTACTCTGTGGGAGATGCCTGCCGCCGCCTATGAAGGGAAGGAGTGCGTCTGCCAGTTCAAGCGCGGGGTCTGCGACCAGACCTGCGTGCGGGACATGCTGGACACGCCCTTCTACATCGCCTGCCTCAAGCTCCGGGGGCGCAAGACGGTCGTCATCGGCGGCGGCGACATCGGCCTGGAGAAGGTCGAGGGGCTGCTGGCGTGCGACGGCGACGTGACGGTTGTTGCGCCCGAGGTCGTCGACGGCGTCGCCGAGCTGGCGGCCGAGGGCTCGATCGTCTGGGAGCGCCGCGAGTACGCCGGTGCCGAGGACCTCGAGGGCGTCTTCATGGTGATCGCCTGCACCGACGACACCGACACGAACATCCGGATCTACGAGGACGCCGAGCGCCGGGCGATGTTGGTGAACATCGTCGACGTGCCGCCGCTGTGCAACTTCATCCTGCCAGCGATCCTGCGCACCGGACCACTGGCGATCGCGATCTCGACCGCCGGCGCGTCGCCCGCGCTGGCGAAGCGCATGAAGGCGGAGATCGGCGCCCAGTTCGGCGAGGAGTACGCACGGCTGGCCGTGATGCTCAACGACGTGCGCGGATGGGCGAAGGGGACGCTGCCGACGTACCAGGATCGCAAGGAGTTCTTCGAGACGATCGTGAACGGGACGCCGGATCCGATCGCGCTGCTGCGAGCGGGGGACGAGGCAGCGGTGCTGGAGCTGATCGCGAAGGCGCGGGCGCAGCACGCGGAGGAGGCCGCGGCGTAGAGCGTCTTGGCGCCGGCGTTGTTGGCCGGCAGCGCAGGTGTTGGTCGTGCTGCGTGGCGTGGCCTGCTTGGCACCTAGGGCGTGAGGCCGTAGCGGTGCTGCTCCGCGCTGTCGGTGTGCTTCGGCCGCCCTGGGGCGGGGGTTTCGGGAAGGATCGCGGGACGGCGCGAGGTCGTTCGTAGCGCGTAGCCCTCTATGGGCCACTGGATACGAATGACCCGCCCGCACGGAGGTCAACGGTGGATTTGGGTCCTATACGAACCCAAGAACACCGTTGACCCTCGCCGCCCTGGCGATCCGGCCCCGACTCGCCCGGAAGCACCCAAGCGACGAGCCACGCCGACAGCGTGGAGAGCCACCCAACTGCCTCACGCCCTAGATGCCGAGCAGACCACGCGTCGCGGCACGACCAACGCCTGCGCTGCCCGCCAACAAGCGCCGTCGACCCGCCCCAACCTCACGGCAAGCCCCTAGAGTCGGCGGCGCGATGAGCAGCGACCCGCCCCGCCTCACCCACCTAGACGACCACGGCGACGCGCGCATGGTCGACGTCGGCGAGAAGGCCGTCACGCAGCGCCGTGCCGTCGCCCGCGCCAGCGTCCGGATGACCCCGCAGACCGCCGCCCTCGTCGCCAGCAACGGCGCCCCCAAGGGCGATGTCCTCGCCACCGCCCGCCTCGCCGGCGTCATGGCCGCCAAGAAGACCGGCGACCTCATCCCGCTCTGCCACCCCATCGGCCTCGACCACGTCGACGTCGAGACGGCCGTGGACCAAGCGCAAGGTCTCGTCACCCTCACCGCCACCGCCTCCGTCACCGCCCGCACCGGCGTCGAGATGGAGGCCATGACCGCCGCCGCGGTCGCCGCGCTGACCGTCTACGACATGGTCAAGGGCGTCGAACGGGGCGTCGCGATCGAGGAGGTCGTCCTGCTCGAGAAGTCGGGTGGTCGGTCAGGCCCCTGGCACAGAACCATCGCCTGACCGGGCGCCATACCCACGACGTTTGAGGATCCCGGAGGTTCGTGGGGTACCCGTGATGCGTGCTCTTCCACGGCGTCGATGTCCCAGCGTGCGCCACGATGGCCACCGCGCAGGGGCTCACGGTGACCCTGTGCGGCTCTGGCCCGGCCGCCGCGGTGGCCCGTGCGCGGTCCCGCTCGTCCTCAGCCTCGTCCCACGCCGTCAGGCCGCGGTGGGTGCTGGCGCTGCTCGCGCCGCCGGCGATCTTCGTCGCGATGGTCGCGCTGCTCGCCCGCCATCCGGACGCCGCCCGCCTCGTGCTGCAGATCGCAACCGTCGGCGTGCCGGCGCTCGCCGCGATCGCCACCAAGGGCCTCGCCCGCCGCGCGTGGCCGGCGATCGTCACCGCGCTCCTCGTCGTGGCGCTCGCGTTCTCCAACGACCTCGTCGGCCAGGTGGCGACGCTCGCGCTGCTGGTCCTCTCCTGCGTGGCGATCGGCTCGCACGTCCCGCGCCTCGGCCATCCGCTCGCGCTCGCCGCCGGCGCCGCCACGCTGGCGGTCGCGGACGTGATCCTCGTCGCCCTCGGCCCGGTCGGCGCGGCCGCCAACGCGCTGGACTCCGTCCGCGTCGGGCACCTGCCGTCGTTCGGCGAGGCCGTCGTCGGCTCCGTGCACATGGGCTACGGCGACCTCGCGATCGCGGGCATCGCCGGCGCGATCGCCGCGCGCAGCCCCGGCGGCGCCTCGCGCGTCGGCTTCCTCACGCTCGTGCTCTTCCTCGCCGAGGCGGCGCTGCTGGCCGGGCCGACCGCGTATCCGGCGACGCTCCCGGTGGTCGGCGCGCTCGCCCTCGACGCCCTCTGGCGCGTTGGGCGCCCTCGCATCACCAGCCTCGCGCGCTGAGCAACTACGCTCCGCAGCGTCCATGCGCACCTGCGTGCTCACCGTGTCGACGTCCGTCTCGCGCCGCCTCAACGAGGACGAGTCCGGGCCGCTGCTCGCCCACCTGGCCGAGGAGGCCGGCGCCGACGTCGAGGCGATGGAGGTCGTCCCCGACGACTTCAGCCTCATCGAGGACCGGCTGCACCACTACGTCGACGACGGCTTCGCGCTGATCTTCACGACCGGCGGCACCGGCTTCACGCCCGACGACATCACGCCCGAGGCCACCCGCTCGGTGATCGAGCGCGACGCGCCCGGGATCGCGGAGGCCCTGCGCGCCGAGTCGGCCCGGCACACGCCGATGGGCATGCTGTCGCGCGGCGTGGCCGGGATCGCGCACCGCACGCTGATCGTCAACTTCCCCGGCAGCCCCAAGGCCGTCCGGGAGCTGTTCCCGGTCCTCGCGCCGGTGCTGGAGCACGCAGTCCGTACGCTCCAGCGCGAACATGGGGACCGACCCAGCCATTGAGCTCGCCGGCCTCACGCGCCGCTACGGCGACCGCGAGGCCCTCAGCGACGTCACGCTGACCCTGGACGTCGGGGCGACGCTCGTCGTCTTCGGCCCCAACGGCGCCGGCAAGACGACGCTGCTCCGCGTCCTCGCCACGCTCCTCAGGCCACACGGCGGCGCCGCGCGCGTCCTCGGCCACGACCTGCCGGACGCCGGCTGGGCGGTGCGTGGCCGTGTCGGCTTCCTCGGCCACGCCTCGCTGCTGTATCGCGACCTCACCGCGCGCGAGAACCTGCGCTTCCACGCCAAGCTGCACGGCGCGCCGGCGTCCCGCGTCGACGAGCTGCTCGACCGCGTCGGCCTGCTGGCGCGCGCCGACGACCCCGTGCACACCTACTCGCGCGGGATGGTCCAGCGCGCCGCGGTCGCCCGCGCGGTCCTGCACGACCCCGAGCTGCTGCTGCTCGACGAGCCGACCGCCAACCTCGACCCCCACGCCGCCGAGCTGGTCGACCCGCTGATCGGCCCAAGCAGCGGACGCACCCGCGTCGTCACCAGCCACGACCCCGTCGGCGGACTGCGCGACGCCGACCTCGCCCTCGGCCTCCGCGGCGGCCGCCAGGAGCTGCTGGCGCCCGCCCGCGACGTGACGTCCGCCCAGATCGGGGCTCTGTACGCCTGATGTGGCGCGCTGTGTCGGCCCTGCTCGCCAAGGAGCTGCGCCTCGAGCTGCGCACGTTCCAGGTCGTCCCCGCGATGGCCCTGTTCTCGGTCACGACGCTCGTCGTCTTCCACTTCTCCCTGCAGCGGAACGCCGTCGACGGCGCGCTCGCCGGCGGCGTCCTGACGATCACCGTCCTCTTCAGCGCGATCCTCGGCATCAACCGCCTGTTCGTCGCCGACCACGAGGAGGGCGGCTTCGACGGCTTCCTGCTCGCGCCCGTCGACCGGACCGCGATGCTCGTCGCCAAGGCGCTGGCGCTGCTGTCGTTCCTGATCCTGCTGGAGGTCGTCGCGGTCCCCGCGTTCGCGTTCATGCTGCTGGACCCGAACCTCACCGGCCGCGCCCTGACGCAGACGCTGCTGACGCTCGCGCTGGCCGACGTCGCCATCGCGATCGTCGGGACGCTCGTCGGCGCGCTGGCCATCCAGACCCGCGCGCGCGACCTGATCGTGCCCCTGATCGCCCTGCCGCTGCTGCTCCCAGTGGTCATCGGGACCGCCAAGCTCCTCACCCCTACGTTCGCCCTCGCGGGGGCCCAGGCGCTGCCGGGAAACTGGCTGACCATCCTCGGCCTCTATGATCTGGTCTTCGGGCTCCTCGCCTACGCCGTCTTCGACTTCCTCCTCGAGGACTGAGTCCGTCAGAACGATGTCTGGCCCCCGTCTTCGCACGCTGTCCGTCGCGACCGTGATCACCCTGATCGCCGGTTACGGGCTGGCCGCGTTCTACGCCCCGATGGACGCCGACCAGGGCTTCATCCAGAAGGTCTTCTACCTGCACGTGCCGCTGGCGATCGTCGCCCTGTGCGGGTTCGTGTTCGGCGGCCTGTGCGCGATCGGCCACCTGCGCACCGGCGACGCGAAGTGGGACCTGCGCTCCTACGTCGCGATCCACGTCTCGATCATCCTCGGCCTCGGCGTCCTGCTGACGGGCGCGATCTGGGCCAAGGCGTCGTGGGGCCACTACTGGGTGTGGGACGAGCCGACGCTGGTCTCGTTCCTGATCATCTTCCTGCTCTACGCGACCTACACGCCGCTGCGGTTCTCGATCGAGGACCGCGAGAAGCAGGCCCGGTACGCGTCGGTGTTCGCGATCACCGCCGGCGCCTTCGTGCCGCTGAACTTCATGGCCGTCCGCGCGGCCACCTCGCTCGTGCATCCCCGCACGCTCAGCTCCGCCGACAACCTGCCCGGGAAGATGGCTGTCGCCTTCCTGGTCTGCCTCGCCGGCATGACGCTGCTCTACGTGCTGCTGTGGCAGTACGAGATCGCGCACAAGACGACCGTCGCCCAGCTGCGCGCGCTCAAGCGCAAGCTCGCCGGCGAAGACGGCGTCCGCGCCCGCCGGTCCGCCGCTCCAGAACTGCAGGTCCGATGATCCTCGCCTCGACCGTCCTCCCCGACAACGCCGGCTACGTCGCCGCGGCCTACCTGGTCTTCGTCGCGCTGCTGGTGATCTACGTGGGGATCATGGCCTACAAGTTGGCCAACGTGCAGCGCGACGTCGCCGAGATCAGCGACCTGGTCGACCGCCGGTTCGCCGCCGAGGACGACGCCCGCGAGCGCGAGGAGACGGTCGCATGAGCGGCGGCGAGCTCCTGTGCCTCGGCATCTCGCACAAGACCGCGCCGGTCGCGGTCCGCGAGCGCCTGGCGCTGACCACGCGCGAGGCGCAGGACCTGTGCCGCGAGCTGACCGAGACCGGCGCCGTCCGCGAGGCCGTCGCGATCTCGACGTGCAACCGGACCGAGGTCTACCTCGTCGGCGACCCGATCGCGGCCGAGACCGAGCTGCTGTCGCGGCTGGCGGCGAGGGCCGGGACGCGCCCGACCGAGCTGACCGACGCCATGTACGCCCCGCGCAACTGCGACGCGGCGCGCCAGCTGTACCGCGTCGTCTCGGGCCTGGAGTCGATGATCGTCGGCGAGGCCGAGATCCAGGGCCAGGCCAAGCGCGCCTACGAGGCCGCGCTGGAGGCCGGGACGACCGGGCCGCTGACCAACCGCCTCTTCACAGCCGCGCTGCAGACCGGCAAGCGCGTGCGCTCGGAGACCGAGATCGGCGCGGGCCACGCGTCGGTGTCCTCGGTCGCCGTCGGCCTGGCGCGCGAGCTGATGGGCCCGGAGCTGGACAAGCGCGACGTCGTGATCATCGGCGCCGGCGAGACGGCCGAGCTGACCGCGCGGGCGCTGGCCGCCCAGGGCGTCCGGACGATCTTCGTCGCCAACCGCCACGCCGACCGCGCGCGCTCGATCGCCGAGCGCTTCAGCGGCACCGTCTCCTCCCTGTCGGACCTGCCCGACCGCCTGATCGAGGCCGACATCGTCGTCTCGAGCACCGCCTCGCCGCACCCGATCATCGGGGTCGACGAGCTGGCCGTCGTCATGCGCGAGCGCGCCGGCGCGCCGCTGCTGCTGATCGACATCGCGGTCCCGCGCGACATCGACCCCGCGTGCGGCGAGCTGGACGGCGTCAACCTGTATGACATCGACGACCTGCAGTCGGTCGTCGCGCGCAACCGCTCGGTCCGCGCGGGCGAGAGCGTCCACGCCGAGCAGGTCGTCGAGGACGAGATCCAGCGCTTCGCGCGCTGGATGGGCCAGCTCGACGTCGTGCCGACGATCAGCGCGCTGCGCGAGCACGGCGACGCGATCGTCGAGCAGGTGCTCGCCGAGAACGCCGGCCGCTGGGAGAGCGCGTCGCCGCGCGACCGCGCCCGCATCGAGGCGCTCGCCAAGTCGGTCATGCAGCGCCTGCTGCACGAGCCGACGATCCGCCTGAAGTCCGTGGACCGCGACGTCAGCCACGGCCGCCTCCAGATCGCCCGCGAGCTCTTCGGGCTCGACGAGGGCCTGCCCGAGGCGCCGGCGGAGGAGGGCGACGACGCGGCCGCCGAGGCCGAGGTCCGCCCGCTGCGACGCCGGGGCGCCGGTCCCACGCGGTGAGGCTCGGAACGCGCGGCAGCCGCCTGGCGCTCGTCCAGGCCAACGCGGTCGCCGACGCGCTGCGGGCCGCGGGGACGGACGCCGAGATCGTCGAGATCACGACCAGCGGCGACCGCGGCATCGCCGGCGACAAGGCGCGCTGGATCGACACGATCGAGGACGCGCTGGAGCGCGGGGACATCGACCTGGCGGTGCACTCGGCCAAGGACGTGCCGGCCGCCTCGCTGCTGCGGCCGGGGATGAAGCTGGCCGCTGTGCTGGGCCGCGAGGACGCGCGCGACGCGCTGGTCGGCGCGCCGTCGCTGGAGGAGCTGCCGAGCGGCGCGCGCGTCGGGACGGCGTCGCTGCGACGCCGGGCGCAGCTGCTCGCGATCCGCGATGATCTCGACGTGGTGGCGCTGCGCGGCAACGTGGACACCCGCCTGCGCAAGCTGCGCGACGGCGACTGCGACGCCCTGATCCTGGCGGCAGCCGGCCTGCGCCGGCTGGGCCTGGAGCACGAGATCGGCGCGCTGCTCGACCCGTCGGTCTTCGTGCCGGCGCCCGGCCAGGGCACGCTGGCGGTCGAGGGGCGCGCGATCCCGGACGTCCTGGTCGACGAGGCCGCCGACGCCGCGCTGCTGGCCGAGCGCCACGTCGTCGAGGCGCTGGACGCGACGTGCGACACGCCAGTCGGCGTCCATCACGATGGGGTCGCCCTGCACGCCTTCGTCGGCCTGCCCGACGGCGCCGCGTGGCTGCGCGACAGCGTGACGGCCAAGGAGGGCGCGCGGCTGATCGTCGAGCGCCTGGAGTCCATGGGCGCGCGGGCGCTGCTCGCGCGCGCCGCCGCGGAGGTCGAGGAGTGAGGGCGGCGGCCGCCGCGGGCCGGGTGATCCTGGTCGGCGCCGGACCCGGCGACCCGGGGCTGATGACCGTCCGCGCGCTGGAGGCCATCGCCGCGGCCGACGTCATCCTGCACGACCGGCTCATCCCGGCGACCGCGCTGGAGGGCGCGCGGGCCGACGCCGAGGTCATCGACGTCGGCAAGATCGGCGGCGGCGACCAAGTGCCCCAAGAAGAGACGCACCGGCTCCTGCTGCTGCACGCGCAGGAGGGCAAGCTGGTGGTGCGCGTCAAGGGCGGCGACCCGTTCGTCTTCGGCCGCGGCGGCGAGGAGGCGCTGCTGTGCCGCGAGCACGGCATCGCGTTCGAGGTCGTCCCCGGCATCACCGCAGGGATCGCCGGGCCGGCCTACGCCGGCATCCCGGTCACGCAGCGCGGGCTGGCGGCGGCGGTCGCGTTCGTCACCGGCCACGAGGACCCGGCGAAGCCCGAGACGCTGATCGACTGGCCGGCGCTGGCGGCGTTCCCGGGCACGTTGGTGTTCTACATGGGCGTGCGCGCGCTGCCGCGGATCGCCGAGCAGCTCGTCGCCGGCGGCCGTCCGGCCAGCGAGCCGGTCGCGGTCGTCGAGCGCGGCACGCTCCCGGACCAGCGCGCGCTGCACGGGACGCTGGAGACGATCGCCGCGCTGGCCGACGCCGCGGGCGTCAAGGCGCCGGCGGTCACGATCGTGGGGCCGGTCGCCGCGCTGGGCGAGGAGCTGGCGTGGCTGGGACGCGGGCCGCTGGAGAGCGTGAGCGTCGTCGTCACCCGCCCGCGCGCGCAGGCCTCCGGGCTGGCGCGCTCGCTGCGCGACCTCGGCGCGCGGGTCGTCGAGGCGGCGACGATCGTCCCCCAGCCGCTGGACTTCGCGCTGCCCGAGCGACTCGATGCCTATGACTTGGTCGTGCTCTCCTCGCCCAACGGCGTCGCGCGCTTCTTCGAGCGCCTGCGCGCCGGCGGGCGCGACGCGCGCGCCTTGGCCGGGACGCGCGTCGCGGTCATCGGGCCGGGCACGGCGGACGCGCTGCGCGGGCACGGCGTCGAGCCGGACCTGATCCCGCGCAAGGCCGTCGGCGAGTCGCTCGCCGAGCTGGTCGCCGGCAGCCACGACGTCAAGACCGCGCTGATCGTGCGTGCCCGGGGCGGGCGCGACATCGTCCGCAACGCGCTCGACGCCCAGGGCGTGCAGGTCGACGTGGTCGAGCCCTACGTGACGGTCGCCGAGCCGCTCGACGAGCGCACGCGCGCCGGCGCGCTGGCCGCCGACTGGGCGACGTTCACGTCGGCGTCCTCCGCGCGCTTCTTCCTGGAGGCCGCGGGCGGCGCGGAGGCCGTCAAGGCGTCCGGCCTGCGGCTGGCGTCGATCGGCCCGATCACGACCGAGGCGCTGCGCGCGCACGGCCTGGAGCCGGACGTCGAGGCCACCGAGCACACGCCGGGCGGCCTCGTGGACGCCCTCGTCGCCGCGGCGGCGACGACGCGGGCAGCCTGAGCCCGCCCGACCACGGCGAGACGCGGGCGGCGCCGCTAGCCTCACCCGAGCATGACGCGCCCGATCACGTTCTTGTCCGACTACGGCCTGGAGGACGACTTCGTCGGCGTCTGCCACGCGGTCATCGCACGGATCGCGCCGGATGCCAGGATCATCGACCTCACGCACGGGCTCGAGCGCCACGACGTGCGCACGGCGGCGATGGTCCTGCGGCGGTCGCTGCCGTTCTGCGCGCCGGGCGTGCACCTGGCGGTGGTCGATCCGGGCGTCGGGACCGCGCGGCGCGCGATCGCGCTGAAGACGACCGAGGAGGACCGCATCCTCGTCGGGCCCGACAACGGGCTGCTGTCGCTGGCCGCGCAGCGGTTCGGCGGGATCGCGGAGGTCGTGGACGTGACGCGCTCGCCGCACCGGCTGGAGCCCGTGTCCGCCACGTTCCACGGGCGCGACCTGTTCGCGCCGGTCGCCGCCGCGCTGGCGGCCGGGGCCGAGCTGGCGGCGGCCGGCGACCCGATCGACCCCGACGAGATCGTCCGCGCCGACATGCCGCTGGCGTTCCTGGACGTCGAGGCCGGAGAGCTGTTCGCGCACGCCGTGTCGTTCGACCGGTTCGGCAACGTGATGCTCGACGTCGAGCACGCCGAGCTGACCGAGTCCGGGTTCCGGCTGGGGCAGGGCGTCGAGGTCAACGGGCGGGCGGGTGTGTACGCGACGACGTTCGCCGACGTGCCGGCCGGGGAGTTGTTGCTGTACGAGGACGCCTACCGGACGCTGGCGCTGGCCGTCAACCGCGGAAGCGCGCGGGAGTTGTTGGGGTTGTCGCGCGACGACGAGCTGCGGATCCGGCCGCGATGACCGGCGGGCGTCTCGGGTGGCCGCGCCTGCACCTGCGGTCTGTCGGGTCGACGAGCGACCGCGCGCGCGAGCTGGCGCTGGAGGGCGCGCCGCACGGAGCGCTGGTGACGGCGTCGGCGCAGACCGCCGGCCGCGGTCGCCAGGGGCGTGCGTGGACGACGCAGCCCGGGGCGGCGGTGACCATGTCGATGGTGTTGCGCGACCCGCCGGCGTTGTTGTCGTTGATGGCCGCCGTGGCGGTGGCCGAGACGTGCGGTCCCGATGCGGTGATCAAGTGGCCCAACGACGTGCTGGTCAACGGCCGCAAGGTCGCGGGCATCCTCGCCGAGGGCCGGCCGCACGAAGGCTGGGCCGTGCTGGGGATCGGGGTCAACGTGGCGGTCGACCTGACGCTCTTGCCCGATGAGGTCCGCGACCGCGCCGGAACGCTCGGCCGGCCGCGGGCGGAGGTCGAGCCGTTCTTGTCGTCCTTGGTGGCGTCCTTGTCGCGGTGGCTGGTCGCACCGGACGACGAGGTGTTGACGTCCTGGCGCGAGCGCGACGCGCTGCTCGGTCGCGAGGTGGCCTGGGCAGACGGCGCCGGCGTCGCGGAGGGCGTCGATGACGAGGGCCATCTGCGGGTGCGGCTGGCGGACGGCGGGGTGACGACACTCAACGCGGGCGAGGTCCACCTCGGCCGCGTGGCGGCGGGCTAGGGCGCGAGCTCGGCGAGGACGCGTTGCGCCAGCGGGCGTTCGACGTGGCGGACGCCGATGCGGGTTCCGCGCGCGACGGCGATCGAGACGGTCGCGAGGTCCGCGCGGCGCTGGAATGGCGTGCGCGACACGCCCAGTTCCTGCAGCCGGCGGCGGCGGGCGACCAGCGTCACGCGGGAGCCGTAGCGGCGTGACCGGAAGATCACGCGGGCGTCGTCGCCGGCCACGCGGAGACCGCTGACGGCGTAGGCGTCCAGGCCGGAGGCGACGGCCAGCGCGACGAGCGCGGGAGCGGACGGCCAGGCCGCTGGGACCAAGATGATGATCAACGCCGCGACGGCGAGGGCGGCGAGCACCGGGATCGTCAGGTAGCGCCGCCGGGCTCGGGTCGGCGGGCGGAGGTCGACGTGCACGGTCCCGGCCAGCTCCGGC
The DNA here is from genome assembly GCA_036518975.1 of Baekduia sp. Lineage (GTDB taxonomy): Bacteria > Actinomycetota > Thermoleophilia > Solirubrobacterales > Solirubrobacteraceae > Baekduia. Next base: position 49,208 of record DATDMD010000159.1, on the reverse strand, counting down.
ACGAACGCGCGCAGGAACGGCTCGACCTGCGTCGCGCGCAGCAGCGGGAAGAGCGTCCGGGCGGCGGTCTGGCGGCCGCCGAGGCTCGTGACCTCCAGGCGCAGGGTCACCAGCCCGAAGGGCCGGCGCAGCGGCGAGGCGACGATCTGCACGCCGTCGATCCGGCCGACCGGCACCGACACGGCGCGGCGCTGGAGCAGGCCGCGGCGGATGCGCAGCCGGTGCTCGACGCGCTCGACCTCGAACCCCGAGAACGCGACGACCGCGCCGAGGAACGACAGCAGCCACGCGGCCAAAAGCAGGACCAAGGCCACCAACAGCACCTGGTGGACCGAGTTGATGTTCTTGACCTCGGCCTCGCCGGCGCCGATCAGGCCGTTCTGCAGCGCGCCGAAGACCACGCCGACGACCGGCAGCAGCACGGTCAGCTGCGGCGCGGTGAGCGCGGCGACGAGCAGCGCGCGCATCGACAGGCGCCGGCGCTCGGCGCGGAGGCCGGTGTCGGGGTGGCCGAGCGCGGCGCGAAGCTCGCCGGCGGCGCGGGCGGACAGCGCCCGGAGCTCCACGTCGCCGTCCTCGCCGCCGCCCGGCGTCTGGACGTGCAGGCCGGTCACGCCGAACACGCGCTGGACGGGGCCGGCGATCGTGTCGACCGCCTGGATGCGCTCCAGCGGGACGACCGTGTCGTCGGGCGAGAAGACGCCGGAGCGGAAGTGCAGCGCGCGGTCGGTGACGCGGTAGGTCGTCGCGTTCCAGCGGGCGATCCCGATCGCCAGGGCGGCGATGACGCCGAAGAGGCCGAAGGCGAGCGCCGAGCCCGAGGACCGCGTCCCGCCCGCGACGAGGCCGATGATCAGCGGCAGCGCGATGTCGCCGAGGCCGCGGAGCGCCTCGTCCACGGCGGCGGCGACGTGGAGGCGGCGTGGCGCGTCATTCATCGTCGGGCGTCTGGATCAGGCCGGCGAGCCGGTCACGGATACGCGCGGCCTCGCCCTCCTCGAGGCCCGGGATCTCGGTCGTGCCGGCGGCGGTGTGCACGACGACCTCCGCGACCCCGAACAGCTGCCCCCAGAAGGTCCGGCGGACGTCGACGTGCTGGATCCGCGCCACCGGGACGATCGTGCGGATGTCGGTGACGGCGCCGTGGCGGAGGTCCAGCTCGTCGTCGTCGAGCCGCCAGCGCCAGCGGCGGAAGCGCAGCGCCGGCACGCCGGCGACGACGAGGATGGCGACAGCCAGGACCAGCCACGGCAGGACCGTTCCGAGCGTGTGCAGCGCGCCCGTGTTGTGATGGCGCAGGGCGCGGCCGATGAAGAGCGACGCGACGAAGGCCACGAGGCCCGCCGCCGCCAGCTCCAGCCGCCAGATCGTCTTCGCCGCGGGCGCGAGCCGCTGGTCCGGCTCAGGCCGCGTCGTCGAGCTCATCCGCGGCGGCCTTGCGCCGCGTCCGCCGTGCCGGCTTCGGCGCCTCCTCGTCGGCGGGAGCGTCGAGGGAGAGCTGATCAGGCCACTCGGCCGCCTTGACCGTCCGCCGCTTGGGCTTCGGCTTGGGCGCCTCGTCGGCGTCGGCCGCGGCCTTCTTGGTGGTCCGAGTCCGCTTCGGCTTCTCGTCGGCGGCGTCGGCCTCGGCGTCCGCGGCCTTCGTGGTGCGCCGCCGCTTCGGCTTCGGCGCCTCCTCGTCGGGAGCGGCGTCCTCGGCGACTGCCTTCTTCGTGGTGCGTCGCTTCGACTTGGGAGCGTCCTCGGCGGCCGCAGCGTCCTCCGCGGGAGCTTTGGCCGCCGCCGCCTTCGTCACGCGACGACGCCGCGGCTTCGGCGCGTCCTCGGCCACGGGCGCAGCGTCGGCCGCCGGCGCAGCGTCGGCCGCCGGCGCAGCGTCGGCCGCGGGTGCAGCGTCGGCCGCCGGCGCGGTCTCGGCCGTGGGCGCAGCGTCGACTGCCGGCGTGGTCTCGGCCGCGGGCGCAGCGTCGACTGCCGGCGCGGTCTCGGCCGCGGGCGCAGCCTCGCTGGTGGGCACAGCGCTGGTCGTCGGCGCGGCCTCCGCCGCAGCAGCGGCCTTCGGCGTCCGGCGGCGGCGCGGCTTCGGCGCCTCGTCCTCCACGGCCGGCGTCGCCTCAGCCGTCTCTACCTCCGCGGCGGGCGCCGCTTTCGGCGTCCGACGGCGGCGCGGCTTCGGGGCCTCGTGCTCCACGACCTCGGCGGTCGGTGCCGTCGGCGTCCGGCGGCGACGCGCCGGCGGCTTCGGCGCCTCCTCCTCCTCGAAGACGGCGGCTTCCGGCTCCTCGACAGCCACCACGTCCTCGACCGGCGCGGCGATGGCCGCCACCGGCGCGCGGCGGCGGCGGGGCGCGGCCTTCTTCGGCGCGGCATCGCCGTCGCTTTCGGCCTCGACCGCCGGCATCGCGCCAGCGCGGCCGGCGAGCAGCGCCGCGGCCTCTTCGATGCCGCGCGCGGCCTCTTCGGGATCGATCTCGGGGATGGGAGCGGGGGCGCTCGCGGGCTCGGCGTCGACGTCGACCTCGGCCTCAGCGTCAGTCGAGACCGTCGCCGCCGCCTCGGCCGCACGCGCGGCCGCCGACTTGCGGCGCGAGCGGCGGCGCTTCTTGCGCGGCGCGGTCTGCTCGACCTCGCCGCCGCCGCCACCACCACCCTCGGTCGCGTCCGCGGCCACGGCGTCGTCGGCCCCGTCCGCGCCGTCGGCACTCACCGCGGCGCCGACGGCGACCTCGACCTGCGTCGCCCTGACGGCCTCGTCGCCCTTCTTGCCCCGCCTGCGGCGGTTGCGCGACTTGCGCTTCGGGAAGTTGCGCAGCAACTCACGGGACAGCGCGGACGGCTTGCGCGCCATCCGCGTCCGGGCCCCGCGCACGACCTCCATCGCCTCCGGCGTGTGCGCCACCGCCGCCGCGAGCAGCGCAGCGGACAGCCGCCGGTCCTGCTTGCGCGCCGCGTGCACCAGCCGCCGGGCGTTGCGCGCGTGGGCGCCGCCGGACGAGTTGACCAGCAACCCCAACAACCGCTTCGTCTCGGGCCAGCGCTGGACCGCGTACTCCTCGTGCACCTCGCGCGTCATGTCCGCGAGGTCCCAGATCCAGTGCGACGCCTGGTCGCGACGGCCGATCCGGCGCTCGGCGAGCGCCTGGAGCAGCACCTTCACGCCCTCGCGCCGCTCGTCGCGCGACCACGTCCGCACGACGTCCACGGCGCGCTCGAACGCGTCGGCGTCGCGCGACTGCGCGATCTCCTGCAGCGCGCGCAGGCGCAGCTGGGAGTTCTTGTTGCGCTCGACCGCGGTCAGCAGGAAGTTGCGCTTCAGCTCGCCGCTCTTGTCGAAGTGCAGCATCGCCCGCGCCCGCCGCCAGCCCGACGGCGCCACGCGCGCGCCGGCCAGCGCGGCCCACTGGACCTGCTCGCCGTAGTCCAGGAACTCGACGGCGATCCGCCACAGCTCGCGCTCGAAGACCTCGATGCGCTTGTCCATGTCGGCCGTCACCGGGATCACCCGGCGCTCGACCCGGACCCGCCGGCCGCGGCCGCGCCGCACCGGTCCGACGACGATCGCGCCGCCGCGGTAGACGTCGCGATCCAGCAGCGAGTGCAGCGTGACGACCGGGTCGTCGTGCCGCGTCGCCGGATGGACGAAGTCCACGACGATCCCGGACTCCTTGCCCGGATGCCGGCGCGTGACGCGCCCGACGCGCTGCTGGTAGATGCGCTTCGACGCCGTCGGCGCCAAGTGCATGCAGATGGTCGCCCGCGGCGAGTTCCAGCCCTCGGCGAGCAGCTGGGCGTTGACCAGGACGTCGATCTCGCCGCGCTCGTACTTGGCCAGGATCTCGGCCAGCTCGCGCTTCGGGGTCTCGCCCGACACGCCGACGGCCTTGATGTCGAGCTCGCGGAACGCCGCGGCGACGTTCATCGCGTGGCGCACGCCGGCCGCGTAGACGACGCCCGGCACGCCGTTGAAGCGTGTCTTGTAGAGGTCGGCGATGGCCAGGTTGAACGGCGCCTGGTCCAGCAGCTCGGCCAGCATCTCCTGGTCGAACTCGACGTCGACCTCGCCCTTGCGCAGCGGCACCTTGGCGATCGTCCGGACGCCCGGGCCCGGCGGGATGCGGATCGACCGCAGCGGCGCGATGACGCCGCGCCGCGCGGCCTGCGCGAGGTCGAAGCGCGAGGTCTGCGTCGGGAAGAGGTCGGTGACGTGGCGGGCGATCAGCGCGCCCGTCGCGGTCATGCCGATGAAGATCGGGCCCGTCCACGCGCGGATCGCGGCGGACGTCTTGTCGCCCAGCGCGGTGTGCGCCTCGTCGCAGATGACGATCGTGTAGGCGTCGGAGATCCGGCCGGCGTTGCGGACGAACCACTGGTAGGTCTCGACCGTGACCGGACCGTCGACGCGGCCCGTGCCCTCGCCGTCCAGCAGCGGCGGCGACTCGCGCTTGCCGTAGCCGCGCGTGTGCAGCTCGCCCAGGAACTGGTCGACCAGGTTGCGCCGGTGCGTGAGGATCAGGACGCCGCCGGTGCGCGACGCCTCGACGAAGCCCATCGCGGCGACGGTCTTGCCGGCGCCGGTCGCGTGCTCGAACCAGAAGCGCTTGTCCGCGTTGGGGTCGTCGGCCGCGCCCTCCTCGATGTCCTCGTCGACGTCGTCCTCGGCGTCGTCGTCGTAGGACTCCTCCTCGGAGGGCGGCTCCTCCTCCTCGTCGTCGTCGTCCTCGAGGCCCTCGATCTCGACCTCGACGGGGGGGCCGTCGGGCTCGTCGTCGTCGTCCTCGTCGTCGTCGTCCGGCTCGTCGGGCTCGGGCTCCTCCGCGACGGGCGGCTCGGGCTCGTCCGCGACGGGCTCCGGCTCGACCGCCAGCACCGGCGCGGCCGCGGCCGGCGGGGCGTATTCGTCGTCGCTCGCCGGCGTCTGCGTCGAGGCCAGCAACGCGACCAGCGTGCCCGACAGCGCGTCGACCTGGTGCGGGTTGAGCAGGGTGCCGTCGGCCAGGCGCGGCTCGTCCTCGGACAGCACGCGCTCGAGGCCGAGCATCAGGGCCGAGCGGCGGCGCCACTTGGTCGTCGGGACCGGCTCGCCGCGCTCGATCTCCTGCAGCGCGTAGTCCAGCGCGCGGCGGCGCGGGCTGCCGGGCGCGAGCGCGACGGCCGGGTCCTCACCCTCGTGGACGAAGCGCTCATGGGTGAACGCCTCGGCGCGAGCGACGAGCGCGGGATCGGGGACGGATGCGGCCTCTACGGCCGGCGACGGTGATTCAGCCATGCGGCTCTGCTCTTCAGGAGAAGCGTCCGCGAAGGAACCGTGAGCGGCGGACGTGCGCTTGACGATCCGTTGGGATGGACCGAGGAAAGCGAGGGACCTCCCGTGAACAGCAGCTGTGCCCTCGCCTCGTGCAGCAAGGATACCGGATCTGACGGCGGTTCCCCAAGCCGCTTGCACCATTACCCTTTGCGATATGTCGCGTCGTGGTTGGTATTGGCTCAGCGGCGGTGTCGTGGTCGCCGCGATCGTCGCGATCGGGCTCGCCCAGAGCGGTGGGAGCACCAAGGCGCCGACCCCGGATCGCTTCGATCTCGCGGCCGCGCAGAAGACGCTGGCGGGCGCGCCCGCGCCCCTGGCCGCGCTGCACGGAGAGGCCAACACGCTGATCCCGGCGAGCACCTCGACGTACAGGGCACGCATCGCCGCGCTCAAGGGCCACCCGATCGTCGTCAACAAGTGGGCGTCCTGGTGCGGACCGTGCCGCGGCGAGTTCCCGGTCCTCCAGAACACGAGCACGCGGTACGGCAAGGAGGTCGCGTTCGTCGGCCTGGACGCCAGCGACAACGACGGCGACGCGGGGAAGTTCCTGAAGCACTTCCCCGTGACCTACCCGAGCCTGGTCGACCGCAACTCGCGGATCGCGCAGTCGCTGGGCATCGGGCGCAGCTTCCCGACGACGATCTACTACGACGCCGACGGCAAGGTCCAGTACATCCACCAGGGGCCGTACACGACCGACGCGGCGTTCGCGACCGACATCAAGCGCTACGCCTTGGGCCAGCCCAAGTGAACGAGGCGCGCGTCGATCCCCTCACCGGCCTGAAGACGATCATCGCCGGCGGGCGCGCGGACCGTCCGGGCGGCTGGCCGATCGCGAGCGCCGACGCGCCGCCGATCGACGTCGAGGCCGACCCGTTCGCCCCCGGCCACGAGGACCGCACCCCGCCGGAGATCGCCGCCGACCGGCCGGACGGCTCGGCGCCGGACACGCCCGGCTGGCGCGTGCGCGTGGTCCCGAACCTCTACCCCGCGCTGACGCCCGACGCGCCGGAGGTCGACCGCTCCCACGCGCCGGACCTCTTCAGCGCGAGCGCGGCGCGCGGGGCGCACGAGGTCATCGTCAACGCCCCGGACGCGGTGACGTCGCTCGGGGCGCTGAGCGTCGAGCAGGTCGGGTGGGCGATGGCGATGTGGCGCGCGCGCATGCGCGCGCACGCGAGTGAATCGGCGGTTGTCCACGTTCTGGTGAACGAGCGCGCGGAGGCCGGCGCGTCCCTGCCGCACACGCACGCGCAGTTGTACGCCTTGGACTTCGTCCCCGCGCAGATCGCGCGCGAGCGCGAGCGCTTCGGCGCCTACGCGACGCGAACGATGGGCGGCAACCTGCTGGAGAACCTCGTCGCCGAGGAGGTCCGCCAGCGCGCGCGGCTGATCGCCATCGATGACGAGATGGTGTTGCTGAGTCCCTACGCCGCGCGGCTTCCGTACCAGCTGCTGCTGGCGCCCCGGCGTGCGCGAGCGCGGTTTGAGGATGACGACGTCCCGGGGTCGTTCGGCGCGGCGATGCTGCACGGCGCGCTCGGGCGGCTGCGCGCGGTCCTGGGGTTCATGCCGCCGCTGAACATCTGGGTCCGGACCGCGCCCGCGGGCGCCGACCACTTCTGCTGGCGCATCGACGTCACGCCCCGGCTCACCCATCTCGCCGGCCTCGAGCTCGGGACCGGCGTCGGCCTCAACATCGTGGCGCCGGAGACCGCCGCGCAGCGCCTGCGGGACAGCGGCACCGGGTGATCCTCGTCGCGCTGGCCATCCTGGCGTCGACGCTCGTCGGCGCCGGGGCCGAGCGGCGCTTCGGCCTGGGCGCGCGGAAGTTCGCGCGCGACCTGATCGACTTCATGGTCTGGGTGCTGGGTCCGTTCATCGTGTTCTTCGTCGTCGCGCGGCTGCACCTGGGTGGCGGCGTGGGCGTCGGTCTGTTGTTGGGGTTCTTGGAGCTGGCGATCGTCGGCGTCGTCGCGGCGCAGATCGGCACGCGCGTGCTGAAGCTGCCGCGGCCGAGCGTCGGGACCCTGATCCTCTGCGTCATCCTGGCCAACACGGGGTACTTGGGCACGCCGCTGGTCGCGGCGCTGCTCGGGCACGACGCGCTGGCGCCCGCCATCGCGTGGGACACGGTCATCAGCCAGGTGATGTTGTACACGGCGGGGTTCGCGGTCGGGGCGGCGTACGGGACGCGGGCCGGCGAGACGCCGCGCGAGCGGCTGCACGCGTTTCTGACTCGGAACCCCGTGCTCTGGGCGCTGCTGGCGGGGCTGATCGCGCCTGACGTGCTCGCGCCGCAGCACGTGGTCGACGTCGCCCGCTTCTGCGCCGCCTACGCCGTGCTGCCGTTGGGGTTCTTCATCTTGGGGGTCAACCTGATGGCCGAGCAGGAGGTGGGCGTCTTCGGGTTCCCGCCGCCGCTGACGTCGGCGGTCGGGGTGGCGCTGGTGTTGCGGATGGTCGTCGCGCCGGCGTTGTTGTTCGTGTTCTCCAAGGTGACCGTGAGCGTCCCCCATGCATACCTGGTCCAGGCGGGCATGGCGGCGGGGATCAACTCCCTGGTCGTCGCGCACCTGTATGGGTTGGACGTGCGCCTGGCGGCCAGCGCGATCGCCTGGTCGACCATGTTGGTGGTCTTACTGGCGCTGATCGCGGCGCCGATCATCTAGGAGAAGGGGTTGCGATGCGTGCGGTCGTGCAACGGGTTCGGTCGGCTTCGGTGACGGTGGACGGCGAGACCGTTGCCGCAATCGGGCCGGGGTTGTTGGTGCTGTTGGGCGTGACGTCGTCGGACGACGAGGCGATCGGCGACCGGCTGGCCGACAAGGTCGCCGCGCTGCGGGTGTTCGAGGACGCCGAGGGCAAGATGAACGAGTCGCTCGGCGCCGACCGCGAGGTGTTGGTGGTGTCGCAGTTCACGTTGTACGGCGACACCCGGCGCGGCAACCGCCCGTCGTTCGTGGCAGCGGCCCGGCCGGAGGTCGCCGAACCGCTCTACGAGCGCTTCCGGGCGAGACTGGGCGCGCAGGGCGGGGTCTTCGGCGCGCACATGGAGGTGGCGCTGGTCAACGACGGGCCGGTCACGTTGCTGTTGGAGCTGCCGTAGGCGCCCGCGTCGCTCGACGCGACGGATCGATAGGTCATTCTTGGTTGCGTGAGCGGCGCTGTGTAGTGTGCCCGCCGCACAGCAGCCACCGGGGTTGCTAGCCACGGATACGGAACTCCTTGTGTCGGTCCACAGCAGCAGAGAAAAAAGCTATGGGTCGCCGACTTCCTATTGATGCTCGCGCCGCGCTCGTCGTCGGGTGCGTCGTGATCGCAGTCAGTTCGTGTGCGCCATGGTTCTCGGAGCACACTCTTGTTGCCAGCGGTGATCTCGGCGGCCTGGACCACGGAGGTCTGGCCACGCTGCTCTGCGCTCTGGTTGGGCTCGTGATGGTGTTCATCAGGCCACGGTTCGTCGCAGCGGTGTCGCTCGTGGCGCTGGGGTCGGCGCTCGCATCCGCGTATCAATTGCCCGGTGTGCTGGCCAGCAGCCACGGCGGCGAGGTCGTCGTTGCGTGGGGCGTGCTGGTCGTCATCGGCGCAGCCGGGCTCACAGCCGGTATCGCGCTCTTCGCGCCACGAACGCGCTGATCTCAAGTCGCCTACCTCGGTGCGCGCTCGATCCATCCCGCGACGCCCAACAGCAACACCCATGCGCCGGCGATCAGCAGGTTGGCCCAGTCGGGCAGCGGGCAGAAGGCGAACAGCGCCGGGAGCAGACCGAACGCGATCAGCAGGTTCTGGTAGAGCGGATCCGCCTTGAGCGACCGGTAGCGCACGCGAAGGCGCTGAGCGGTCATGTCACGGCCTCCCGCACGAAGACTCCGTTGAAGCGCGCCTCTTCCATTGATCGGACCGGCAATCTAATTCGTCCCCCGCTCGCGTCAGGTTTCTTCCGCGCACGCGGCTCGGCGCCGTGCGATCCGCGAGCCGATCGCCGCGTCGAGCGGCCACGACACCGCCGCGATCCCGAGCGCCAACAGGGCCTTCTGGAGATCTCCGTCGCCGAGGCCCAACAGGTTGACGGTCGCCAGGCCGAACGCGAGGCGGACGACGATCCGCGTGGAGACGCTCATCTGGGCCGGTCTTTTCCCATCAACGACCCTCCCTGTCAAGTCACCCACCACCCGCCGTGCACGCGGCGCCGCCAGCCCACCCCGTAGGCTCCCCGCCATGCCGCCCGAGGACCGCTTCGTCCCCCGCTTCGCCGCCGAGCCGCCGCAGGAGCTGCTGCCCTACGGTCGCTGGGCCGACCGGCTGCGGGAGGAGTTCCTGGCCGCGTGCCTGACGATCGAGGACGAGGTCGGCGAGCCCGGTGACATCGTCTGGTACCCGGACCGGACGTGGGGTGGCCGGACGTTCGTGCCGGCGACCTCGCGGACCTCGGCGGGTCTGGAGCTCTATGGCGTGGTCAGCTTCGCCCCCGCGGTGGAGGACGGCCAGGAGCCCGACCACTTCGCCGCCACCGCGGACTGGACCGAGGAGACGGTCGAGGCCAACCCGGACTGGAAGATCGACGTCTGCGAGGACGTCATCGGCGGCTGGCGCGGCGAGAACGGCGCGGTCGCCGCGATGACGCTCATCTGGGGCACGCCGGTCGTGGACCGGACCGCGGTCGCGACCGCGGAGCTCGCCGGCCTGACCGTCGACCAGTGCATCCTGATCGAGAACCGCTTCACCCTGCTCGCCCCGGACGACTACCGCGGCGACACCCTCGACGTCGCCGTCTTCGATGCCGTCGGCCGCGAGCTCGCGCGCGAGTCGCTCTACGACGACGACGGCGATGACGACGACGCCGAGCCCGACGCCTGAGCACACGCCCGGCGACGGGCACGGCCACGCGCGGCCGGCCGTCCACGCGGGCGGCGCCGCGGCGCTGACGCTCGGCGCGCTGGGCGTCGTCTTCGGCGACATCGGCACGAGCCCGCTGTACGCGCTGCAGGCGGTCTTCAACGCCGACCACCACGCGGTCCAGCCGAGCCACGCGGGCGTCTACGGGATCGTCTCGCTCGTCTTCTGGACGATCACGATCCTGGTCTCGATCAAGTTCGTGCTCTTGATCATGCGCGCCGACAACGAGGGCGAGGGCGGGATCGTCGCGCTGATCGCCAAGGTCCAGGCCGCGACGCTCGGCCATGGCAAGCGCAAGTACGTCCTGGTGCTGCTCGGCCTCTTCGGCGCGGCGCTGTTCTACGGCGACGGCATGATCACGCCCGCGATCTCCGTGCTCTCGGCGGTCGAGGGCATGGAGATCGTCTCGCCGAGCTTCGCCGACTGGGTCGTGCCGCTGTCGGTCGGGATCCTCACGATCCTGTTCGCGGTCCAGCGCTTCGGGACCGGCGTCGTCGGGCGGATGTTCGGGCCGGTCATGATCCTCTGGTTCCTGCTGCTGGCCGTCACCGGCGTCGCCGAGATCGGGCGCGACCCGGCGATCCTGAAGGCCATCTCGCCGACCTACGCGGTCGACTTCCTGTTCCAGCACGGCGGCACCGCGTTCATCGCGCTCGGCTCCGTGGTCCTCACCGTCACCGGCGGCGAGGCGCTGTACGCCGACATGGGGCACTTCGGCCGCCAGCCGATCCAGCGCGCGTGGTTCTGGCTCGTCTTCCCCGCGTTGATCCTCAACTACATGGGCCAGGGCGCGCTGATCCTGCGCGACCCGTCGACGATCGCGAACCCGTTCTTCCTGCTGATGCCGGACTGGTCGCGGATCCCGGTCGTGATCCTGGCGACGATGGCGACCGTGATCGCCTCGCAGGCCGTGATCTCCGGCGCGTTCTCGATGACGCGCCAGGCGATGCAGCTCGGCTTCCTGCCGCGCGTGACGGTGCGCCAGACGTCGCGGGACGAGGTCGGCCAGATCTACGTCCCGGCCGTCAACTGGGGGATCTTCGTCGCGGTGATCGCGCTGGTGATCGGCTTCGGGTCGTCGCAGCACCTCGCGGCCGCGTACGGCATCGCGGTGACCGGGACGATGGCGATCGACACGCTGCTGTTCTTCGTCGTCGTGCGCGCGGTGTGGCACAAGAGCCTGCGGCTGGCGATCGCCGGCGGCGCCGCGTTCCTCCTGGTCGACCTCACGTTCCTGGCGGCCAACGTCCCGAAGATCGAGCACGGCGGCTGGTTCGCGCTGGCGGTCGCGGCGTTCTTCTTCACCTTGCTCGTGACGTGGCAGCGTGGGCGCGCGATCGTCACGCGCAACCGCACCGCGCTGGAGGGGCCGCTGCGCGCGTTCGTCGACGAGGTCCACGCGGCCGAGCCGCCGGTGTACCGCACGCCGCGCACCGCGGTGTTCCTCAACGCGAACCTCGAGACGACGCCGCTCGCCCTGCGCGCGAACTTCGAGCACGACAACGTGGTCCACGAGAGCGTGGTGATCGTGTCGGTCGTGGTCGAGCGCGTCCCGCACATCCGCGAGGTGCAGCGTGCGAGCGTCGACGACCTCGGCTACGCCGACGACGGCATCGTCCACGTCACGGCGCGCTACGGGTTCATGGACAACATCGACATCCCGCGGATGCTGCGCCGGACCGCGAAGAAGATGGAGGGCGACTTCGACCTGCACGACGTGTCGTACTTCATCTCGCGCATCACGATCGTCCCGACCAAGTCGCGCGGGATGGCGCTGTGGCGGAAGCGGTTGTTCGTGTTGTTGGCGCGCAACGCCGCGAACCCGGCGGCGTACTTCGGGCTGCCGGACGACCGGACGGTCGTCGTGGGCTCGATCGTCGAGTTGTAGTTATAGGACTACCTGACGCGCACCCGCGCCGGGGTCCCGTTCGTGCGGCGCAGGAGCTCCAGCGGCGCGATCGGGAAGACCTTGTTGGGGTGGCCGGCCGCGGCCCAGACCTCGTCGTAGGTCATGAGGTCCTCGTCGACGAGCGTCTCGATCGGCGCCGGATGGCCATACGGCGCGACCCCACCGATCGCCTGCCCCGTGACCTCCCGCACCGTCGCGGCGCGTGCGCGCTCGACGCCGAGCCCGGCCTCGTCGACCATGTTCGCGCCGCTGCAGAGGACGAGCACCGGCACGCCGTCGCGGAGGAAGACCAAGGACTTGACGATGGCGCCGACGTCGACGCCGATCGCGGTCGCAGCCTGCTCCGCGGTGTGGGCGGGCTCGTCGAACTCGAGGACGTTGGCGTACATGGGGTGGAGAGTAGGGCGGGTGCGGGTCACCTTGGGCTCCATATTGGAGCCGAAGGTGACCTGGATCGGGTGGCCGAGGCGGCTGGCCGCGGGCGGGGGCGCGGAGCGGTGCCGGTGTGCGTGGCGGCGCGTGTGCCGGGGGGCGGCGGTGGCGGAGGACCGCAAAGCGATCGCGCCCTGCGGGAGAGTGACGATCGGTGCGATGGCGGTCGCGCCGCCGAGGCGATTGGCTGCGGCCAACGGCGTCGGCGCCGCCAGCAGCCGTGGAAGCGCGTGTATCGAGGGGCGGCCGTGGTGGGGCGGCCGGCCGCGGCCAGTAACGGCCGCGGTGCCAGTGGCAGTGGAGTCGCGTGTACCGAGCGGCGGCCGCGGCGCCCTACGCCGCCGCCGTCGGCACTCGCCGCGCGATCTCTTCGTCCGTCAGCGGGAAGTGGCAGGACGTCAGGTTCCCGCCTTCCTTGATCTCCAGCTCGGGATACACCACGTCGCAGGTGCCCTCCACGAACTTCGGGCAGCGCGTGTGGAAGCGGCACGCTGACGGCGGGTTCGCCGGGGACGGCACGTCGCCGCCGAGCACCTGGCGGTTCTTGTTGCGCGCCAGGCGCGGGTCCGGCACCGGGACGGCCGACAGCAGCGCGCCGGTGTACGGATGGCGCGGATGCATGTACAGCTCGTCGGAGTCCGCGAGCTCGACGATCTTGCCGAGGTACATCACCGCGACGCGGTCGCAGGTGTGGCGGACGACGGACAGGTCGTGGGCGATGAAGATGATCGTCAGCCCGAGCTCGCGCTGGAGGTCCTTCAGCAGGTTCAGGACCTGCGCCTGGATCGACACGTCGAGCGCGGAGACCGGCTCGTCGGCCACGATCAGCTTCGGCTTCAGCGCGATGGCGCGCGCCACGCCGATGCGCTGGCGCTGACCGCCGGAGAACTGGTGCGGCAGGCGGTTGTAGTGCTCGGGGTTGAGCCCGACCTGCTCCATCAGGTCCTGGACCAGGCCCTTGCGCTTGCGCTCGTCGGTCTCGACGCCGTGGATGATGAACGGCTCGCCGATGATCGTGCCGACCGTCTTGCGCGGGTTCAGCGACGAGTACGGGTCCTGGAAGATCATCTGCATCTCGCGCCGCAGCGGCTTGAGCTCGCGGCGCGAGAGGCCCGCGATGTCGCGGCCCTCCCACGTGATCGACCCGCCCGTCGGGTCCAGCAGGCGCGTGATCAGCCGCGCGGTCGTCGACTTGCCGCAGCCGGACTCGCCGACCAGGCCGAGCGTCTCGCCGCGGCGGACGTCGAACGACACGCCGTCGACGGCCTTGACCGCTCCGACCTGTCGCTGGATCAGGAATCCCGAGCGGATCGGGAAGTGCATCTGCAGGTCGCGGACCTCGACGAGGTTGTTGTCGTTCACTGGCCGCTCACCTCCTCGCCGGACGTCGTCGTCGTGGACTCGGCCGCCGCCGGCTCGGCCGGAGCCGCCGCGGCCTCCGCCGCCACCGGCTGCTCGCCGTGGGCCGAGGGCGACAGCTGCGTCTCGGGGATCATGACGCTCGCGGCGATCTGCTCGGGCGTCTCCCCCGCGCGCAGCGCGGCCCACAGGGACCGGCGCGTCTCGGACGGCAGCAGGCAGGCGACCTTGTGCGTCGGGTCACCGCCGGCGACGGGCTCGAGCGTCGGGTCGACCTGCTTGTGCGCCTCGCGCACGTACGGGCAGCGCGGGTGGAACGAGCAGCCGCTGGGCTTGTTGATCAGCGACGGCGGACGGCCGAAGACCGGGATGAGCTCCTGGTCGCGCGGCGTGTCCAGGCGCGGGATCGACTTGAGCAGGCCCCACGTGTAGGGATGCTCGGGCGCCGAGAACACCGTGTCGGCCGTGCCGTACTCCACGATCCGCCCGGCGTACATGACCGCGATCTCCTCCGCGACCTCGGCGACGACGCCGAGGTCGTGGGTGATCATCACGACCGCCGTGTCGAGCTCGGTCTGCAGCTTCTGGATGAGCTCCAGGATCTGCGCCTGGACCGTCACGTCCAGCGCGGTCGTCGGCTCGTCGGCGATCAGCAGCTTGGGGTCGTTGATCAGCGCCATCGCGATCATCACGCGCTGGCGCATGCCGCCCGAGAACTCGTGGGGGTAGCCGTCGATCCGGCGCCGCGGGTCCGGGATGCCGACCAGCCCGAGCATCTCGATCGCGCGGTCGCGGGCGCGGGCCTTCGAGACGTCGTTGTGCGAGCGATGGGCCTCGATCAGCTGGTCGCCGATCTTGTAGAACGGGTGCAGCGAGGACATCGGGTCCTGGAAGATCATCGCGATGTCGCCCCCGCGGACCTTCCGGATCTCCTCGTCGGAGGCCGCGAGCAGGTCCTGGCCGTCGAACGTGATCGAGCCGCTGATGCGCGCGTTGCCCGCGCGCGTCAGCCCCATCACCGTCATCGACGACACGGACTTGCCCGACCCGGACTCGCCCACGATCCCGAGCGCCTTGCCCTTGTCGACCGTGTAGCTGATCCCGTCGACCGCCTGGACGATGCCGTCCTCGGTCTCGAAGTGCACGACGAGGTCCTTGACCTCCAGCAGATGCTGCGCCATGGGACTCACCCTCCCACTAGTAGCGCACGCGCGGGTCGAGGAACGCGTAGAGCACGTCGACGACGAGGCTCATGATGGCCACGCCGGCCGCCAGGACGATCGTCGTGCCCTGGATCGTGGCGAGGTCGCCACGCTGGATCGCGTCGAAGGACAGGCGGCCGATGCCGTCGATGTTGAAGACGGTCTCGGGGAGGATCGCGCCGCCCATCAGGATGCCGATGTCGAGGCCGAGCACGGTGATGACCGGCGTGATCGCCGACCGCACGCCGTGGCGCATGATCACCCGCCTCTCGCGCAGGCCCTTGGCCCGCGCGGTGCGGATGTAGTCCTCGCTCATCGTCTCCAGCAGGTTGGAGCGCAGGAGCCGCGCGTAGATCGCCGCGAACGCCGCGGCGAGCACGCACCACGGCAGGAACAGGCTCCAGCACTTGTCCAGGAAGGTGTGGGCGTCCTGGTAGGAGCCGGAGCCCGGGAAGATGTGCCACTTGCCGATGTCGTCGGCGAAGAGGTACAGGCACACGAGACCGAGCCAGTAGACCGGCGCCGAGATCGCGATGAGCGCGCCGCCCATCAGCGCGCGATCCCAGAACGAACCGCGCTTGGTGGCGGACACGATGCCGATCGCCACGCCGCTGACGAACCAGATGATGGCCGCGCCGACGACGAGGAAGATCGTGTTCGGCAGGCGGTCGAAGATCAGCGTCTTGACCGACGTGTTGTTGATGAAGCTCTCGCCGAAGTCGAAGTGGAACCAGAGCCGCTCGGTGTAGTGCCAGTACTGGTGCGGCAGCGATTGGTCGAGGCCCAGCTGATGCTTGATGGCCTTGATCAGGTCCGGGGACGGGTCGCGGCCCGCGCGCAGCGCGGCCGGATCGGCCGTCGGCAGCACATAGAAGATGAGGAAGGTGACCGCGGTGATCACCAGGAGCAGCAGGACGGTCCAGAGGAGGCGTCGTGCGATGTAGCTAGCCATGTGGGGTTGGAGACTCCTCCGCGCGCCGCCGCCCCCGGGGACGATCCCCGAGGGCGGCAGAAGCGGATCAGTGAGCTACTTGACCGAGGTGTAGGACAGGTCCCAGAGCGCGATGTACGGGTTCGCGACGCCCTGGATGTTCTTGGACCGGACCAACGTGGTCTTGTCCCAGATGAACGGGATGCCGGCGGCATCCTGGATGATCATCTTGTCGATGTTCGCCCAGGCCTGGAGGCGCTGGTCGCCCTCGAGCAGCGCCGCCTTGTTCATGGCGTCGTCGATCTTCGGGTCGTTGAGCATCGAGTAGTTGATGTTGCCGCTCTGGCGGTTGATGAGCGAGCCCTTGAAGACCGGCTCCAACATCGACTGCGGGTCGGCGAAGTCCTTGAACCAGCCGGCGCCGCCGCACATGGCGACCTTCTTGGACGGGACCTGGCACCAGTCGGTGTAGACCGCGTCCTGCGGGACGAGACGCAGACGGACCTTGAAGCCCATCTTCTGCAGCTGGGCCGTGGCCACCTCGGCCTGGGCCTTGCCCGGGTCGGCGTTCGCGCCGACGACGAGGAGCTGCTGGTTCCCGGTGTACTTGCCCGACGGGTAGCCGGCGAGCTTGAAGTACTTGGCGGCCGTCGCCATGTCACCGTCTTCGTTCTTGTCGTTGAAGAAGTCGATGTCCGGGAAGCCCTTGTAACCACCCGACTGCTGGAAGCCCGGGAAGTCCGGCGGCAGCCAGTGCGTGGCGATGTCGCCCACGTACTTGCCACCACGCGCCAGACGGGCCGCGTTCCGGGAGAAGCCCGCCATCACGGCCTTGCGGACGTTGATGTTGTCGAAGGGCTTGACCTCGGTGTTCAGCGGGAAGTAGCGGTAGCCACCCGACGGGACGGAGAGGTACTGGTCCTTCACCTTGGTGACGAGCTCCTTGAGGATGTTCGCCGGCGGGTTGGTGTCGAGCAGCATGTTCTGGCCGTCGATCACCTGGCGGGCCGACACGTTCGCGTCGGTCGCGTTGGTGCGGATGAAGTACGAGTCCGCGTAGGCCGGACGGTAGTCCGTCTTCGCGTCCCAGTTCGGGTTGCGCACCATCGAGATGCTCTTGCCGGGCTGGTAGCCGGTGAGCGAGCCCGAGCTGTTGTTCTCGATCATGTACGGGCCGGTGAACGCGACGTGCGTGTTGTACGTCGACGGGTTCTTGGCGTCGAACTTCGACGCGTACTCCTCCGGCACCGGGACCGTGATCGGCATCACCAGGGCGGCGACGAACGAGACGGCCGTCGGCTCCTTCAGGTGGAAGACGATCGTCGAGTCGTCAGGCGTCTCGATGCCCGAGATCGGCTTGACGCCGGTCGTCGGCTTGCTCGGCGCGCCCTTGATGACCGCGAAGTAGCCGGGGTACTGGCCGCCGACGTTGACCGAGAAGAAGCGCTCGAAGGCGTACTTGACGTCCTTGGACGTGACCGCGCGGTTGACCGGCGGGGCGTACTTGACGCCCTGCTTGATCTTGACCGTGACGGTCTTCTTGTCGCTCGAGATCTGCGCGTCGCCGTCGGCGAGGTCGGGGACGGGCTTGTTGGCGTCGTCCGGCTTGAACGAGTAGAGCGGGCGGTTGGTCGCCAGCGTCACCATCTCGCCGAACGTGTAGTAGGTGTGGCCCGGGTCGACGTAGTCGACGTCGGAGGAGGCAAGCATGGTGATCTTGCCGCCCTTCTTGGCGGGCGCGTCGGCGGTCTTGGCGTTCGTCTGGGTGCCGGCGCTGCTCTTGGCGGTCGACGACGAGTTGTTGTCGCTGCCTCCGCAGGCGGCGACCACGAACGCGAGCACGGCCAGCATGCCCGCCACCAGGAATCGGAGGGGACTCCGAGTCATGTGCGGTCCTTTCTGATGGGACTGCCGAGCGTTCTCAGGACTCGGCGATGGGGATGGGCGGCGTCGCACGTGCACTACTTCGACGTCCGCGGGTTGAGCGCATCCTGGAGTCCGTCGCCGACGATGTTGAAGGCGAGGACGGTGATCAGGAGCGCCAGGCCTGGGAAGACCATGAACCACCAGGCGTCCTGGAAGATCGAGGTGGCGTCGGAGATCATCGCGCCCCAGCTCGGCTTGGACGGATCCACGCCGACGCCGAGGAACGACAGCGCCGCCTCGTACAGGATGTTCTGCGGGATGAGCACCGTCGAGTAGACGATGATCGGGGCGATGAGGTTGGGGAGGATCTCCCGGAAGATGATCCGGCTGTCGCTGGCGCCCAGCGATCGGGAGGCCTCGACGAACTCCCGCTCGCGGAGCGAGAGCACCTGGCCGCGCACGATGCGCGCCATGTAGGGCCAGGTCGTCAGCACGATCACGAAGATCACGACCGGCAGGCCGGGCTGGATGGCGCCGCCGAGGCACCCGTCGGCGCACGCGACGCCCAGGCCGACGGCCAGGACGAGCACGGGGAACGCCAGGAACAGGTCCATGACACGGCTCACGAAGGTGTCGAACTTGCCGCGGTAATAGCCCGTGAGCAATCCGGCGGTCACGCCGATGATCACGATGAGCGCGGTGGCGATGATCGCGACCTCGAGCGAGACGCGGGCGCCGTAGATGACGCGCGACAGCACGTCGCGGCCGCGCTCGTCGACGCCGAACGGGTGCGCGCTGCTCGGACCGGTCGGTGAGCCGAAGTCGTCGAGCAGGTTGTCGTTCTGCGTGTTGGGGTTGGGCAGGCCGAAGACCTTCACGATCAGCGGCGCGAACAGGCCGACGAGGACCATGAAGATCACGATCCCCAGCGCGATGAGCGCCACCTTGTCGCGTCGCAGCCGCCGCCAGAAGAGGTCCAGGGGCGATCGGGCAGCGATCTCCGCTGCCGACTCTTCCGTCGCGATGACGGGCTCGCTCTCGACGAGCGAGTCGGGGGTGCCAGTGCTCACGCCATGGCCCCCACGTGCGTGGTCTCTTCCTGCTTAATGGGTCCCTCTCCCAGAAGCGGTGTTCGGTGTTCGCGCTATCGGGCCCCTGCACCTCCTCAATGGGAGAGGCCGCTGGCGAACCGCGCGCAGGCTACTCCTCTTGGGGGGCATATGTCAGGTGACTTGACCACACGCAACCTCATCTTCATGCGAGGTGTAGAGCCATCCGACTCCACATCGGACAATTCGGCGCCAAAACGGTGTGCCACTTCGTCATACCCGGTTTCGGTCTCCGGCGGGGCGCTCGGTCAGGCGCGGGACGACCAGGAGCAGGAGCCACGACCACTTGGCCAGGGACTCCGAGATCCCGTAGGCGATCGGGATCGAGACCGCGAACACGGCGGCGCGAGGCAGCGTGTCGCGGACGAAGTCCGGGCGCGGCGCGCCGGGCGTCAGGAGGCCGTCGGCGACGGCGACCTGGGCGATGACGCCGCCGAGCAGGATGGCGATGCCGACGTCGACGGCGTAGAGCGCGACGGCCAGCGGCTCGTTGTAGCGGCCGAGCACCGCCGTGGTGAACGGCATCAGCGAGATGCTGGCCAGCAGCGCGGTGTTGGCGAGCACCAGGCGACCGCTGCTGCGCGACAGCCGCGAGAAGAGGCGGTGGTGCTGGAACCAGAACAGGCCCATCACCGCGAAGCCGATGCCGTAGGCGACGAACGAGCTGGACAGGTCCCTGATCGCCTGGCCGAGGTCCGCGCCCGGCACGTGGGGGACCTCGATGTTCAGGACCAGCAGCGTGATCGCGATGGCGAAGACGCCGTCGCTGAAGGCGCCGACGCGGTCGAGCTCCCGCTCGGCGGACAGGGTGGGCGGCGGCGAGGCGTCGGCCATGGGTCGCCCCCCGCGATTCGACGCGCGGCGCCGGACTTCCTGCCCGGCGCCGCGTGTCGTGTGCCTCGCGCTACTTGATGGTGATCTTGTAGAGCGTCGTGCTCTTGCCGCTGCCGACGCGGAGGTTGTAGCCGCCCTTGACGAGCTTGCGCACCGACTTCAGGTGGCCCACGGAGCCCTTCGCGTAGGTCCGGCCGTTGCGGGTCAGGCGCGCGGTCGACGCCTTCACCTTCGACACGGTGGTCTTCTCGGTGCTCTTCGAGGCCTTCGTCCCGACGAACGCCACGGTGCAGACCACGTTCTTCTTGTCCTTGACCTTGCAGGTGACGGCGGCGTCGCGACCGGGGTCGCCCTTGTCGCCCTTGGCGCCCTGCGCTCCGACGGCGCCGGTCGTCAAGACCATCGAATCGCACCTGGCCGCCGCCTACGACAGCCTCGGCATCCGCTCTCGCCAGGAGCTTCCGACAGCGCTGAACCGACGCCCCGAGCTGGATTCGAACCAGCGGCCTTCCCCTTAGGAGGGGGACGCTCTATCCATCTGAGCTATCGGGGCCGATTCCCGCGCTGAAGCTTAGGACGGCAGTCGTACCACCGACACGAAGAAGTCGTCGATCTGGCGCACGATCGAGACGAAGCGCTCGAAGTCCACCGGCTTGGTGACGTAGGCGTTGGCGTGCAGCTGGTAGCTCTTGAGCACGTCCTCCTCGGCCTCCGACGTCGTCAGCACGACGATCGGGATCGTGCGCAGGGTCTCGTCGGACTTGACCTCGGCGAGCACCTCGCGTCCGTCCTTGCGCGGGAGGTTGAGGTCCAACAACACCAGGTCGGGACGCGCCGCGCCCGCGTACTCGCCCTCCTTGCGCAGGAACGCGAGCGCCTGCTCGCCGTCGTGGACGATCGAGAGGTTGTTGTGGACCTTGTTGTACTCGAACGCCTCGCGGGTGAGCAGGACGTCGCCGGGGTCGTCCTCGACGAGGAGGACTTCGATCGGCTCGCCGGCTTGCTTCGGGGTCATGCGGACCTCGGTTCGTCGTCAGGGGGAACGGGGAGCGTGAAGCGGAAGGTGGCGCCGTGCGACGGGCCGTCGCCGGCGGCCGCGGCCTCGGCGCCCTCGTCGGGCACGAGCCAGATCTCGCCGCCGTGGAACTCCACGATCTTGCGGCACATCGCCAGGCCGATCCCGGTGCCGGAGAACTCCTCCTTGGGATGCAGCCGCTGGAAGATCACGAAGATGCGGTCGGCGTAGCGGGGCGCGATGCCGATGCCGTTGTCGGACACCGTGAAGGTGTACATGTCGGTCTGGCTCGGCGCGGTCGCGCGCGTGCGCTCGACGGACACGTTGACGCGCGGCGGCGCCTCCCCCTGGAACTTGATGGCGTTGCCGATCAGGTTCTGGAACAGCGCCGTCAGCAGCGACTCGTCGCCGCGGACGACGGGCAGCGGGCCGGCGATGTCGACCTCCGCCCCGGCGTCCTCGATCGCGGCGGCCAGGTTGTGCAGCGCGCCGCGCACCGCGTCGTCCATCGCGACCACCGTCTCGGTCGCGCCCACGCGGCCGACGCGCGAGAACGACAGCAGGTCGTTGATCAGCACCTGCATGCGCTTGGCGCCGTCGACGGCGAACTCGATGTACTGGTCGGCCCGCTCGTCGAGCTGCCCCTGGTAGCGGTGCTGCAACATCCCCGTGAACGACGCGACCTTGCGCAGCGGCTCCTGGAGGTCGTGCGACGCGACGTAGGCGAACTGCTCGAGCTCCGCGTTGGAGCGCTGCAGGTCGAGGGTCTGCTCCTCCAGCAGCGCGCGCGCCCGGTTGACCGTCTCCAGCTCGGTGACGATGCGGCGCCGCATCGACTCCACGTCGGTGCTCAGCCCCTGGATGTCGCGCGGGCCGTCGACCGTGACGGTGTGGTCGAACTCGCCGCGCGCCACGCTCCGGGCGTCCCGGGCCAGGCGGGCCAGCGGCTTGGCGACGACGCCGCGTAGCACCAGCCCCGCCGCGATCGACGCCAGGATGATCAGCGCCGCGGTGAAGAGCACCGCGCCCTCGGCGAGCGCCGCGGCGTGGCGCAGCTTCGTCCGGGCCGACGCGCGCTCGGCGGACAGGTGGGTCTGCATCGTCGCGAACGACGTGCGCAGCCGGTCGAAGAGCTGCTTGCCCTCGGCGATCGGCGGGACGTCCTTGGAGTCGGGCCCCTCGGCGCGGATCATCAGGATCGACGGGTCCGCGTAGAGCAGGTGCCAGGCCGTCGAGGACAGCGCGACGGCCTGCAGGTCGTCGTCCAGGCGCGGCACCTTGCCGGTGGCGGCGAGCTGCTGGAGACGCTGCCGCGCGCGGACCGCCTCGGCCGCGCCCTGGTCGTACGGCTCGAGGTACTCGGCCGTGCCGCCGACCTGGAAGCCGCGGATGCCGGTCTCCTGGTCGACGAGCCCGAGCTCGTACATCTGCGCCGCGATCCGCGCGGGGTCGACGCGGTCGACGACCTGCTCGCGCGCGTCCGTCAGCCGGTGGAGGGCCAGGAGGCAGATCACCACGCCGACGAGCGCCGCCAGCAGGAACCCGCCGGCGGTGATGGCGAGCCACTGACCGGAGCGCAGGCGGCTCATGGCGCGGCGAGGACCAGGACGGCGACGTCGTCGGCGAGGTCGCCGCCGTTGAGGCGCTCGGCGGTCGCGATCAGGCGGTCGATCAGCGCGGCGCCCGGCTCGACGCCGGCGCCCTGGGCGACGAGCTCGACCAGCCGGCGCGCGCCGAGCCGCTCGGAGCCGCCGTCGATGCGGCCCTCGATCAGGCCGTCGGTGTAGAGCAGCAGCTGCCAGCCGCGCGGCAGCTCGACCGGCACCTCCGGCCACGAGCCGGCGCCCGCGCCGATGCCCAGCGGCGGGTGGGAGCTCGCGCTGCGCAGCTCGCTGGCCGCGCCGCCGGCGATCAGGACCGGCAGCGGGTGGCCGGCGACGCGCACCGCGGCGCTGCGGCGGTCCGGGGCGATCGACACCATGCAGGCGGTCGCGAAGATCTCCTCGGCCACGCGCTCGTGCCCGAGGACCTGCTGGAGCGTGTCGAGCAGCTCGTCGCTGGCGCGCCCGCCGAGGACGAGCGTGCGCCACGCGATCCGCAGGCACACGCCGAGCGCCGCCGCGTCGGGGTCATGGCCGCACACGTCGCCGATGACGGCGTGCAGCGTGCCGTCGGGGGACTCGACCACGTCGTAGAAGTCGCCGCCGAGCAGCGCGCGCTCGCGGCCGGGGCGGTAGCCGGTGTCGACGGAGAGGGCGCGGTCGGTGACGATCGGCCGCGGCAGCAGGCCGCGCTCCAGGCGCGCGTTCTCCTCGGCGGTCAGGTTCGCGGCGCGCAGCTGCGCCTGGATGACCTCGGCCCGCTGGCGCTCGATCGCGTAGCGGATGGAGCGCGCGAGCAGCTCGCCGTCGACGCGGCCCTTGATCAGGTAGTCCTGCGCGCCGGCGGCGACGGCCTCCAGCCCGCGCGCCGAGTCCATGAGGCCGGTGAGCACGAGCATCGGGACCTGGGGCGCGGCGTCGCGCAGGCGGTGCAGCGCGACGAGGCCGTCGGCGTCGGGCAGCCCGAGGTCGAGGACGACGCAGGCGAAGTCGCCCGGCAGGCGCTCGGCGGCCGCGGCGACGGTCCGGTCGCGGTCGACGACGACCGCCAGGTCCGCGTCGCGGAGCAGCTCCTCGAACAGGAACGCGTCGCCGTCGTCGTCTTCGACGAGGAGGACCCGCAGGATCGAGGTGCCTGCCACCTCCGTCGGGCCTGACCCAGCCGGCACTTGCACGAGCGCCAACCTACACGCGCGCGCTGTGCGACTTCACCCCCGGTCGGGGCGATCCGGGTAGATCTGGTCGATCGTGGCGCAGGCGAAGTAGGGCGCGCCGCCCGCCGCCTCCGCGATCTTCTCGGCCCCGCCGGCGAGGCGGTCGAGGACGGTGATGACGCCCGCAATCTGATGGCCGGCCTCGCGTACGGCCTCGATCGCCAGGATCGTGGAGCCTCCGGTGGTCACGACGTCCTCGACGATCACGCAGCGGTCGTCGCCGACGAGGAACGGGCCCTCGATGCGCCGCTGGAGGCCGTGCTGCTTTGTCTCCTTGCGGACAAAGAAGGCCTTGCCGTCGAAGCCGCCGGCCAGCGCGGCGCACGCGACGGGGTCCGCGCCCATGGTGAGGCCGCCCACCGCGGTCGCGCCCCAGGCCGTCGCCTGGTGGGCGACGAGCTCGCCCAGCGCGGCGAAGCCGGCGGGGCGCAGGATGGCGCGCTTGGCGTCCACGTAGTACTGGGCGGTCCTGCCGGACGTGAGCACGACCTCGCCGATGACGAGCGCGTGGGTCCGTAGTTCGTCCACCAGGCGTTGGGTTGCGTCCATGAGCGGCCGTAGTCTAAGGATGTGATCGAACGTGCTCTTCGGCTCGCTGCCATCGTCTGCAGCTTGTTGGTGGTGGCTGGCTGGGGCTGGTTCGTCATCGACGAGACGAGCGCGGCGTCGAAGAACACGACGTCGGAGATCGCCGGGGCCGTCGCCGCCCAGGCGCCCAGCCCCGACCCCGACCAGGAGCGCGACCGCGAGCGCGTCAACTCGAAGGCCCACGAGTGGGTCGACGACGCCAACGACGTGCTGCTGAAGCCGTTCGCGGCAGTGGTGGACGGCAGCTCGAGCAAGTGGGTCCGGCGCTCGATCCCGGCGCTGCTGGCGCTGGTCGTCTACGGGTTCGGGCTCGGGCTGCTCGCGCGGGTGGCGGCTGGCCGCTGGTGACGGGCTTCGGCCGGGCGTTCGCGCTCGGGGTCGAGGAGGAGCTGCTCGTCGTCGACCCGGCGGCGCTCGAGTTGTCGCACACCGGCGTCGAGGTGCTGGCGGCGATGGACGTCCCCGCCGCGGCCGGCAGCGCGCACCCGGACACGTACGCCGCGCTGGTCGAGTTCGCGTCGCCGGTGGCGGCGAGCGCCGAGGAGGGCGTGCGCGCCGTGGCGGGGCTGCGGGCCCGGGCGCGGGCGGCCGGCGCGACGCTGCTCGGCGCCGGGATCCACCCCGACGGCGCGTTCGGCGACGTCGTGCACGTCGACGAGCCGCGCTACCACGCGATCCACGACCAGCTGCGCGGGCTGCTGCGCCGGACGCCGACGTGCGCGCTGCACGTCCACGTCGGGATGCCCGACGCAGCGACGGCGATCCACGTCTACAACGGGCTGCGCGAGTGGCTGCCGCTGCTCCAGGCGCTGGCCGCGAGCTCCCCGTTCTGGCACGGCTTCGACAGCGGGCTGGCCAGCGCGCGGGCGCAGCTGTTCCGCGGCTACCCGCGCGGGGACATCCCACGGGCGTTCGCGTCGTTCGAGGACTTCGACGAGAGCGCCGCGGCGGTCGTGGCCGCCGGCGACGCGCCGGACTACACGTTCCTCTGGTGGGACGTCCGGCCGCACCCGCGCCTGGGCACGGTCGAGGTCCGGGCGATGGACGCGCAGTCGTCGCTGAGCACCGTGCTCGCGCTGACCGCGTTGATCCACGGCCTGGCGCGGGCGGCCGCCGAGGCGCCGGTTGCCGCCGGCGGCTGGACGCCGCGCGAGGTGCTGATGGAGTCCTCCTTCCGCGCGGCGCGCGACGGCCTGGCGGCGACGCTGTGGCACGACGGCGCGCTGCGCCCGGTGCCGGAGATCGCCCGCACCGCGCTGACCCACGCCCGCGCGGCCTCCGGCGCCGATCCGGCGCTGGACGAGGTCGACCGCCTGCTGACCGAGACCGGCGGCGGCGCCGACCGCCAACGCACGGCCTTCGCCACCGGCGGCATACCCGCGCTCCTCCGGCACCTCGCGCGCGAGACCGCGACGGACCCGTTCAGCCCGGCGCCGTAGCGACGCGACCGACATGGTGGCCTACAGGTAGACGTCCACGTAGTCCCCGTACTTGATCCAGTCGAAGATCGGGATCGCGTCGGGGACCGGCGTGCGGAGGCAGCCGTGGGAGGCCGCGAAGGTCGGGACCTCCGCGTAGCCGTGGATGCCGTAGCCGCCGTGGAAGTAGGAGGTGTAGACCATGCCCTTGGCGTTGGTGCCCGGCGTCTTGGAGTAGACGCGGAAGGTGCCGAGGACGGTGGGCGTCGAGGGCTTGCCCGAGGAGATCGGGTAGATGCGCTCGACCTTGGACCCGTCGATCAGCGCGAGGACCTGGAGCGACAGGTCGGCTTCGACATGATGGCCCTGCTTCGGGAAGCGCACCTTGAAGCGGCCCTGGCCGTGGGCGAGCTTGCGGAAGACGTCCTCGCTCGCGGTCATCGTCCGAGCCATGCCGGTGACCTTGCGGAACGCGAGGACCGCGCGGGCGGTGCGGCCGTCGTAGACGCCCTTCTGGCCGATCACGTAGCCCAAGGCCTTCAACTTGGTCTGCAGCAGCCGGACCGCGAGGCCCTTCGAGCCGGGCGTGGCGTGCAGCGGCAGGACGTCGACGCCGCGGCCCTTGGCGACGAGCGTCGCGAGCTGCGCGGTCGCGCGGTGCGACGCGCGGACGGTGATGTGGCCGGCCCGCTTGGCCGTGTAACCGAGGACGAACGTCCCGGCCTGGCCGTTCTTGGAGGCCTTGATCGCGACCTTCTTGGTGGCGATCTTCTTCTCGCCGCGGTAGAAGCGCACGACGACGCTCTGGCCCGCGACGTACGGCTTGACCGCGCCGCGGATCCGGAAGCGGCTGCCGGTGAGGATCGCCGCGGACTTCCCGTTGACCTTCTCGAGCGTCAGGCCGAGCGTCCCGGTGGCGGGCGGCGCAGGCGCGGGCGCCGGGGCCGTCGCCGGCGGCGTGGTCGTCGTCGGCGGCGCGCCCGTCGTGGGCGGCGTCCCGGTGGTCGGCGGCGCCTGCGCGTGGGCCGTGCCGGCCAGCGCGAGGGTGGTCAGGGCGGCGGCGGGAACGGCTCGGCGGTGCATAGGCAACGGGAATCGTACCCGCGGCCCGCTCCGGCTCAGCCGGTTGGCGCGACGGCACCCGTCGGCCAGCGCGTCGCGGCCGGCCAGTAGCGCAGGCCCAGCCAGACGAAGAGCGCGATGCACGTCGGCGCCAGCACGAGGACGACCGGCACCTGCCACGACCAGTGCTCGCTGCTGGACATCGCGATCGAGTTGTTGAGGCAGTGCAGCGCGATGCCGGGATACAGCGAGCCGGTCTTCTCGCGGATGAAGCACAGCCCGAAGCCGAGCGCCGCGAGCGGGACGATGAACGCGATCGGCGAGCCGAAGACGTGCACGATCCCGAAGGCCAGGCCGGTGAAGCCCCCGGCGAACCAGAAGCCGTGCGAGCGCAGCGCCCCGAAGAAGTAGCCGCGGAAGAAGAACTCCTCGGCCAGCGGCGCGCAGACGGTGACGACGAACGTCACGGCGATCAGCGCGACGGTGGAGTCCTTGGCGCCGAGGCTCTGGGTGATCGTGTCCTTGGCGCCGGACTGGCCGATGAGCTCCAGCCACACGTACGAGAGCACGATGAAGACGAGGTAGCCGCCGACCACCAACGCCAGGGCGCGCAGGATCGCCGGCCGGCGCAGGCCGAACTGCTCGGGCCGCGGCGGCGCGACCCGGCTCGCGAAGAGCAGCGCGGCGCCGATGAGGCAGATGTCCTGGGCGATGACCGACGCGATCGACACCGCGGCCGGCGGGTCGTCGAGCGACGCGCCGAAGATCGCGCCGATGATCCCGATGACGAGGCCGGCGACGATCGCGCCGGCGAACCCGGCGATCAGCGCCGCCGGCGCGGTCCACGCCGGCCAGGGCGGGATGATGCTCGGCACCCGCGGGCGTTCGGGGCGCTCGGGCGGCGCGGGATGCGCGCTGTCGGCGGGGATCGACGTCATCGCGCAATGAGAGTAGGGCGCGGAGCTTCTCCGAGCATCAACGACCGCCGGGCAGGCCGAAGAGTGCCGGCAGCGCGGCGAGGTCGCGGATCGTCGTGACCCCGGCGGGCGGCGCGCCGTCGTGGCCGGCGCCGTCGCGCCGCAGGTAGATCGGCCGGATCCCGGCGCCCCGCGCGCCCGCCACGTCGTAGGCGGGGCTGTCGCCCACGTGCGCCACGCGGTCCGGCGGCGGGTCGCCGGCCAGCGCGAGCGCGCGGCGGAAGATCGCACCGTCGGGCTTGCTGGACCGCGCCTCGGCGGACGAGAGCGCGGCGTCGACCTGTCGATCCAGACCGGTCGACGCCAACGCCTCGTGCAGTGACACGTCCCAGTTGGACACGACGACGAGCCGGACGCCGGCGGCGCGCAGCGCGGCGAGCGCGGGCGGCGCGTCGGGGTAGGCGGTGAAGCGCAGCGCGGCCAGCAGCGCAGCGCGGAGATCCGGGGCGTCGCGCGCCCGCGCCGGGAGCGCGCCGCGCAGCACCTCCGTGCAGCGGTCGCGCAGGTCGGCCAGCGCGGCGGCGTCGACGGCCTCGTCGTGGTGCGCGCGGTAGTAGGCGATCTCGGCCCGCAGCGCGACGGCGGCCTCGTCCTCGGAGACCGCGACGCCGCGCGCGCCCAGCTGCGTGACGAGCCGCGGCGCGGGCGGCTCCAGCGCGACCAGCGTCCCAAGCGCGTCGAGCAGGACCGCGCGCGGCGGCTGCGCACAGGCCGTCAAGCCACCCAGTGCCACGTCGTGAACAGCGCGCTGCACGCCGCGAGCCCGACCGCGAAGACGCCGAGCACCGCCGCCCGGCGCCACGCCGGCCCGTGCGCGAGCCACCACCCCAGCCACAGGAACAGCGGGTAGAGGACGGCCTCGAAGCGCGGCAGCGACATCAGCGGCTGCGCCACGACCGGATAGGACAGCGGCAGCAGCAGCGCGCACAGCGCGTAGGCCGCGTGCGCGAGCGGAAGCCGCCGGAAGGCCCCGATCACGGCCGGCACGGCGATCAGCAGGCACAGGAACAGCGCGAGGTTGTGGCGGGCGACCGCCATCGCGTCGCCGCCGGCCTGGTCGAAGTACAGCGGCGGCGGCGGGCCGTGCACGATCTGGCGCAGGCCGTCCCACGCCGCCGTCGCGCCGTCCGCGACGCCCTGCCACGGCCCCGCCAGCGCGCGGTGCCACGTGTCCTGGGCCCTGAACGGCGCGGTCGCCTTCTGGCCCTCGGCCGCCAGGTAGCCGCAGAACGCGGCCAGGCCGAGCGGGACGATCGCAACGAACCCGGCGCTCCACCACGGCGCCCGGGGCGAGCGGCGCCGCCACGCGTCCCACCACAGCAGCGCCAGCGGGATCACCAGCAGCAGGCCGGCGCTGCGCGTCGCGGCGCCCAGCGCGCCGAGCACGCCGGCCCACGCCCAGCGCTCGCGCCGCGCGCAGAGCACCGCGCCGACCGACGCGGCCAGGAACAGCGACTCGCTGTAGGCCGCCGAGAACCACAGCGACCCGGGGAACAGCGCGAGCGACACGACGGTCCAGCGCGCGGCCTCCGGCCCGACCTCGATCACGGCGAGCCGGTGCAGCGCGGCCAACCCCAGCAGGAAGCACGCGAACGACACCAGCAGCGCGGCGACCAGCGGCTCGCCGACGACCCAGCCGCCGACCCGGACCAACATGGGGTACAACGGGAAGAACGCGGCGCGGTCGCCGCTCGCCGCGCCGCCATAGCCGTCGTGGGCGATGTCGAGGTACCAGACGGTGTCCCAGCGCGCCGCGGGCCCGACGAGCAGGTCGCCCACCGCGCCGAACGGCCGCGTGACGCCGCCCGGGTCGAAGGCGTGCTCGTGCGTCGCGTGGAGCCCCCAGATCGCGACGGCGCCGAGCCCGGCGGCCCACACGAGCAGCCGTGACGTCCACAGCGCGCGCCACGCGACGGCCAGATCCGGACGCCACGACGCCCACACGGCCCGCCAGCGGGCGTCGTCCCGGCGCTTTTGTACGGTCACGCCCACGTTGGCCCTCATCCTCGCAGCAGACACCTGGCTCCACAGGCACGGCAACCTGTTCACCGCGATCGGGGTGCTGATCGCCGGCGCGCTGATCATCTTCTTCTTCGACCGCTTCCTGGTCCGGCGCGCGACGCGGCTGGCCGGGGCGCTCACCGGCGAGCAGGGCCTCTCGCGCGACGCGGCGACGCGGCTGCGCTACCTGCGCCGCGCCATCGAGGCGATCGTCGCGATCGTCGTCATCGCGATCGCGCTGTCGGAGTTCTCCTCGCTGAACCGCGTCGGGCGGACGCTGCTCGCCTCGTCGGCGATCACCGCCGCCGTCGTCGGCTTCGCCGCCCGCCAGTCGCTGGCCAACGCGATCGCCGGCATCCTGCTCGCGACCGCGCAGCCGATCCGGATCGGCGACCTCGTCACGATCGAGGGCGAGACCGGCACCGTCGAGGA
This sequence comes from Baekduia sp., assembly GCA_036518975.1. Taxonomy (GTDB): domain Bacteria; phylum Actinomycetota; class Thermoleophilia; order Solirubrobacterales; family Solirubrobacteraceae; genus Baekduia. Next base: position 19,054 of record DATDMD010000159.1, on the reverse strand, counting down.
CGTCGGCCTGACCTACACGTGGCTGCGCACCGGCGCCGACGCGCGCCTGCTGGTCCCCAACGAGCGCCTGGCCGGCGGCATCATCCGCAACGACTCGATCCGCTCGCCCACGGTGTCGATCGAGGTCTCGGTCTGGCTCGCGCCCGACGCCGACGAGGGCCGCGCGCTCGAGGCGCTCCGGGCGCTCGACGGCATCCGCGCGCGCATCGCCGACTCGACCGCCGAGGGCCTGCGGATCCTGGTCATGGGCGACCCCGGACCGCCCTCCGAGCGCCTGGCCCGCGAGGCCGACCTGCGCGCCACCGCGCTGGGCGCGCTGCGCGCCGCCGGGACCCGTTAAGCAACTCATCGGCGGAGGAACCGCGGAAACGGGCTAGAATCCCCTCTTCGCGAGCGCGGGGCGGGTGGGTCTTCTCCGCTGACCGGCGCCCGCCTCCCCGACCATGTCCCGCCGCGAACGACAGCGCCGTCGGCGTCGCAACAAGGGCGGCCCCGCCCGCCCCCTCTTCCTCGCCATCGGCGTGCTGACGACGTTCGGCGCCCTCGCCGTGCTCGGCGCGGTCGGCTGGGTCGTCTCGGTCGCGAACTCCGGCCCGACGCTCAGCTCGATCAAGCCGCAGGACCAGGGCGCGGCCTCGGTCATCTACGCCGCGGACGGCAGCCGCCTCGGCTTCATCAGCTCCGACGTCCTGCGCACGCCGGTCACCGGCAGCCAGATCCCGCAGGTCGTCCGCGACGCCACCGTTGCGATCGAGGACCGCCGCTTCTTCGAGCACAAGGGCGTCGACTTCGAGGGCGTCGTCCGCGCCGCCGTCAAGAACCTGGAGTCCAAGCAGGACGTCCAGGGCGGCTCGACGCTGACGATGCAGCTGATCCGCAACCTGTACACGAAGGACACGGTCCGGACCGGCGTCGAGGGCTACAAGCGGAAGATCCGCGAGGCCAAGCTCGCCGAGGAGCTCGAGAACCAGCACCCCGGCCTGCGCGGCAAGCGCTGGATCCTCGACACGTACCTCAACAACGTGCCGTACGGCACGGTCGGCGGCAAGACCGCGGTCGGCATCCAGGCCGCGGCGCGCATCTTCTACGACAAGCCCGCCGCGAAGCTCACGCTCGCGCAGGCCGCGCTGCTCGCCGGCCTCCCCCAGGCGCCGTCGGCCTACAACCCGTTCCTGAGCGCCTCGAAGGCGAAGGCGCGGCGCAACGACGTCCTGCGCCGCATGGCCGACCAGGGCTACATCACGCAGGCGCAGGCCGCCAAGGCCATCGCGACGCCGCTCGGCGTCAAGCCCAACGGCTACTACTCCAAGAAGCGCGAGAGCTACTTCTACGACTACGTCAAGCAGCAGCTCGTCGACGAGTACGGCGCCAAGCGCGTGCAGGCCGGCGGCATGCACATCTACACGACGCTGGACCTCAAGATGCAGCGCGCCGCGCGCAAGTCGCTCGACGACGCGCTGACCGGGACCGACCGCTCCGGCGCGATCGTCTCGATCGACCCGGCCAACGGCGACATCAAGGCGATGGCGTCGAACGCCGACTACACGCAGTCGAAGTTCAACCTCGCGTCGCAGGGCGGCTACGCCGCGGGCTCGACGTTCAAGGTGATGGTCTTGATGACCGCCCTGCGCAGGGGCGTCAACCCGGACACCACGACCTACACCTCGATGCCGCTGAAGTTCGACGACCCCAAGTACGGGCCGATCGACGTCCACACCTTCGAGGGCACCTACGCCGGGCGTGAGAACCTCGTCAAGGCGACGCTGACCTCCGACAACACCGTCTACCAGCAGCTCGACCTCGACGTCGGGCCGCCGAACGTCACGCAGACCGCCCGCGACATGGGGATCAAGTCGCCGCTGCAGAGCGTCCCGGCCGAGGGCCTGGGCGGCATCAAGCACGGCGTCTCACCGCTGGAGATGGCCAACGCGTACGCGACGATCGCCTCCAACGGCTGGCGCAACAAGGTCACCGCGGTCCGCAAGGTGTGCTTCCCGAAGAAGCTCGGCGGGTTCGACTGCCACACCGAGAAGGCCCACCGCCACAAGGCCTTCGAGGACGGCGTGACGGCCGAGGCGACGAAGATCCTCAAGGAGAACGTCCAGTCCGGCACCGGCGTCCGGGCGCAGTTCGGCTGCCCCGCCGCGGGCAAGACCGGCACGGTCGACGACTTCACCGACGCCTGGTTCGTCGGCTACACGCCGCGGCTGGCGACGTCGGTCTGGGTGGGCCACGCGTCCGAGCGCCGCACGCTCGGCGCCAACGCCCAGGGCGGCGCCGTCGCGGCGCCGATCTGGGGCGCGTACATGAAGACGGCGCACGGCAAGTACTGCGGGGACTTCCCCAAGCCCAAGCAGCCGTTCGTCTCCACGCCGTTCTTCGGCAAGTACCAGAAGACGGGCGTCAAGGACAACAAGGTCGACCCTGGCTCGTACACGACGGACCCGGGCAAGAAGCCCGGCATCGGCAAGGACGGCGGCGCGGACGGCACCGACACCGGCAACGGCTCGTCGCAGTACCCGAGCGACCAGTACGCGGCGCCGCCGCAGAGCACGCCCGATGCGCAGACGCCCTCACCGTCGACCGGCACCGGCGGCGGGACGGGAACCGGGACCGGGAACGGCACCGGCAACGGCACGGCGGGCACCGGCGACGGGGCGACCGGGACCGGCAACCCCGCGGGCACCGGCGACGCCACCGGCACGGGCGGCGGCACCGGCGCGCCGCCGCCGTAGGACCCTGGTCCGCGCGTTCACCGAAAAGCCTTGTCTGCGCCACCCACGGCCCTGGTACGGTCCGCCGGGATGGCCAAGGAGGACAAGGTCGAGTTCGAGGGCGAGGTCTTGGAGGCGCTCCCGAACGCCATGTTCAGAGTGCAGCTCGACAACGGCCACGAGGTCCTCGGCCACGTCGCCGGCAAGATGCGCCGCTTCCGCATCCGCATCCTCCCCGGCGATCGCGTGCGCGTCGAGCTGAGCCCGTACGACCTGAACCGCGCGCGCATCGTGTACCGCCACCGCTGAGCTCCCGCCGCGTCGAGTAGCTTCGCGGCGTGGAGCTCGACCTCATCGCGGCCTTCCAGCGGCTGCTCGCCAACCGCTCCGAGCGCGTCGTGCGCTGGAGTGGCGACGACTGCGCGGTCGTCCGGGCGCGGCCCTTCCAGGCCGTCAGCGTCGACGCGATGGTCGACGGCGTCCACTTCCGGCTCGACCTCCCGCAGGTCACGCCCGCCGACGCCGGCCACCGCGCGCTGGCCGGCGCGCTCAGCGACCTCGCCGCGATGGGCGCCGACGCGGGCGAGGCCTACGTGACGCTCGGCCTCCCGCCGGGCTTCACGGCCGACGCGACGCTGGAGCTCGGGCGCGGGATGGAGGAGCTGGCGGCGCGCCACGGCGTGACGATCGCCGGCGGCGACATCACGCGCGCGCCCGCCGTGACGATCGCGATCACGGTCGTCGGCTGGGCCGACCGCGAGGACCAGCTCATCGGCCGCGACGGCGCGGTCCCGGGCGACGCGGTCGTCGTGACCGGGACGCTCGGCGCCTCCGCGGCCGGCCTCGCGCTCCTGCTGGGCGACGCGGAGCTCGACGACACGGACACCGGCGCCGCCGCCGTCGCGCAGGCGCTGCTGCGCCGCCACCTGCGGCCCGAGCCGCGCCTGGACCTCGGGCGGCGCCTCGCGCGCCCGCAGGCCGGGCCCCCGGCCCACGCGCTCATCGACCTCTCCGACGGCGTCGCCACCGACGCCGGGCACGTCGCGCGGGCCAGCGGCGTCGTCCTGGAGATCGACCTCGACACGCTGCCGCTGGCGCGCGGCGTCGCGGAGGTCGCGGCGCGCCTCGGCATGCTCCCCGGCGTCCTGGCCGCGACCGGCGGCGAGGACTACGAGCTGCTCGCGTGCCTGCCGCCGGAGGCGGTCGGGCGGCTGGGCGGCGCGGTGACCGAGATCGGCCGCGTCGTGGCCGTCGAGGCGGGGGGCGAGCCCGGCCTCAGACTCGCGGGCGCCGGGTCGGCGCGGCCGCTGCGGGGTCACGAGCACCCCGTCGGGTGATCCTGGGCGCGTCCTCGCGCCGGGCGGCCGCGCGGCGCAGCAGCGCCTCCGCGACCAGGTGCGGATCCACGACGTACGCGTCGTGCGCGACCCGCTCCTTGATCTCTTTCAAGTACATCTCACGTTCACTTCCATTGACCCCTTGTCTGAACGCCATCGGTTCAGCCGGAGGTCGAAGTGAGACCCCGTCGCCCCGTCTCCGACCCTTGTCCAGGGATCGCGATGCCCAGCGGGGTCATGGATGTCAGACGGGAGACAACGACGATGCGTTGAGCGGCGCTGAACAACGGATGGCAGGCCGACAGGATCAGCCGGTCGTACCCGACGTCGCGCAGGACCTTGATCGCGGCGGGCGAGACGATGCGCGTGCGCTGGACGCGGTAGGTGAACGTCGCGTAGGGCATCTCCACCGTGATGCGGTCGCCGGGATGGAGGTCGTCGAGGTGGCGGAACGGCGCGAGGTAGGTCGTGCGGTGGCCGGCGATCGCGGTCGTCCCGCCGACGCCGGGCAGCGGCGTGTCGTCGTACGTGCCCGGCCCCTTGCGCAGGTCTGACGGATCAGAGCCCTTCACCACCACGAAGTCCGCACCGAGCCGCGGGATCTTCAGGCGCGCGATCGCGTCGCCCGGCGCGGTGTGGTCCTCCAGCGACCGCGCCAGGATCCGGACGCGGCGGTCGGCGTCGGTGACGCCCGCGAGGGCGCGCGACTCCAGCGGCGTCGGGCCGCGGCGGTCCAGCGCGCGCAGGTCCTTGCGCAGCCCGTGCTGGCGCAGCGAGGTCTGCAGCGCGGTGAGCGGCTCCATCCACAGCACGGTGGCCGCGGCGTCGACCAGGACCAGGACGCCGGCCGCGATCAAGATGGTGGACAACCGGTGCAGCGCCCGGCGGCGCCGCTCCGACCGGACGGGCGCGAGCGTCGCCATCGCCTACCGCCGCACCGCCGAGCCGAGGTCGTCGGCGCCCAGCGAGCCCGGTCCGGCGTAGGTGACCGGCCCGCGCGTGCGGATCTGGTCGGGGTCCTCGTCGCGCGGCCGCGTGCGCCGGACGGCGACGAGCACGCCGGCGACCGCGCAGCCCCAGAAGAAGCTCCACAGCACCCACGACCCGATCGGGACGTGGCCGCCGGCGACGAGGATCGTCCAGAACCAGATCCCGTGCGGGAGGTCGAGTCCGAACGCGCCGGCGTCCATCGCGAACACGATCAGCAGCGGCAGCGTCGCCAGGATCACGAGCGCCGCCGACGCCGAACGCGGCAGCCGGAAGTCCGGCGTCAGCGCCCAGAACCAGACGTTCGCGGCGGGGATCGCCAGCGCCGCGGTGTACGGGTTGCCGACCCACAGCCCCGCGGTCACCGCCACGGTGACCAGCCCGAGCGCGAGCACGGCGCCCGGCGCGTCGGGCTCGCGCCGCCGCAGCCGCGCCGCGCCGGCGGCGTGCAGCAGCGCCGGGCGCGCGACGATCCAGCCGAGCGCGAAGACGAGCAGGATGGAGAAGAACGCGACGAGCGGCCCGCCGCCCAGCTTCAGCGCCGAGCCCGGGATCGGCGCGTCCGGCGCGACCGAGATCAGCCCGATCTTCGCGAGCAGGACCGCGAACGCGCACGCCAGCAGGAACGGGATCGCCGTCGCCAGCGCCCAGACCGCCCACAACCCCATCGGCTCGTGACGGCGGCGCAGGCGCGCGAGGCCGTCGATCCCCAGCAGCAGCGGCGGGAGCAGCAGCGTCCCGACGAGCAGGCGCACCGCCCAGCCCGGCAGCACCTTGCCGCGGATGACGAGGTCGTCGCGCGGCGGCGTGGCGAGGTCGCGGAAGTTGTCGAGTGCGTAGAGGACGCGCAGCGTCGCGCGCCCGAAGTGGTCGAGGCGCGCCTCGCTGACCGGCGCGTCGGCCGCCGGCGGCTTCTCGCCCGACTGCGACAGCAGCACGGCGGGCTGGCCCGCGCGCAGGAACGGGCCCTGCTCGGAGATCGTCGCGGGCACCGCCAACCGGCTCCACTGCGACCACACGGTCGGCGAGCCGCCCTCGGTCCCGACCTCGGCTTTGAGCGCGCGCTGCACGGTCCGCTGGAGCTGCAAGGGCGCCTGGCCGCGGCCGTTGGAGGCGCCGACGACCAGCGGGTGACCCGGCCGCGTCCCCGCCATGTCGCCGAGCACGATGATCGCGTCGGCGCGGCCGCCGAGCCGGTCGGCCTCCTCCTGCGCGCCCGCGAAGCCGCCGCTGCCGCCCGAGGTCGAGATGAACGTGATGGTCCGGCGCAGGCGCCCGTCGGCCGCGACGCGCGCGAGCTCCAGCAGCGCGGCGGTCGCCGAGAGCTCGGCGGTCGCCGGATGCGCGCGGTCGCCGCCCGCGGCGTCGCGGTGGGCGACGACCACCAGCGGCGGCCCCGGCTGGCCCGGGCGCGTGGCGACGACGTCGGTCAGCTCGCGCTTGCCGTCGATCGTCTCGCCCTCGAAGTGGTGCTCGGCGACCGTCCCCGGCACGTTGAGGCGCAGCTGCGCGGCCACGTACTGGGCGAGGCGGTCGTCGGCATCGCTCCCGGGCCGCCGGGTGTAGTACACCCGGGCGAGATCGGTGAGCGTCTGCTGTGCCCGGATTCCGTCGAAGCCCTCCGGGCTTTGCGTCGTCCCGATCGCGCGGGGGCGATCCTGGAGGGAGAACGCCGCCACGAGCAGCGCGAGGAGCACGGGCACGAACGCGACGCGATAGAGGCGCGGTTCGAGCATCCACCTACAGTGTGTCTCACCGGATGGCCGAACGCGCCCCAAGGATCCTGCTGGCTGACGACGAGCAGTCGATTCAGACGCTGCTCAGCTTCCCGCTGCGCAAGGACGGCTACGAGGTGACGACCGCCGCCGACGGCCGTGAGGCGCTCGCCCGCTTCAACGAGGGCAAGTTCGACCTCGTCGTCCTCGACGTGATGATGCCGCGCATGGACGGGCTCGAGGTGTGCCGCCGGATCCGGGCGAGGAACACCGTCCCCATCATCATGCTGACGGCCAAGGCCGAGGAGATCGACAAGGTCCTCGGGCTCGAGCTCGGCGCCGACGACTACATCACCAAGCCGTTCTCGCTGCGGGAGTTCCGCTCGCGCGTCAGGGCCGCGCTGCGGCGCGCCGGGATGCAGACGCAGAGCGCCGACCCCGACGCCGAGGAGCAGCCGCTCGCCGTCCACGAGCTGGAGATCGACCCGGCCAAGCGCGCGGTCCGCGTGCGCGACGAGTCGGTCGAGCTGACGTTCGTCGAGTTCGAGATCCTCAACGCGCTGGCCCGCAACCCGGGTCGGGTCTTCACCCGCGACATGCTGCTGACGCGGATCTGGGGCGACAGCGCCTACCGCGACCCGCGCACGATCGACGTCCACATCCGCCACCTGCGCGAGAAGCTCGAGACAGACGCCAAGGACCCCGAGTACCTCTTCACGGTCCGGGGCGTGGGCTACCGCTTCCGAGACGAAGCCCGTTAGCACCCGGCAGAATCCGCGCCGCGAATGAGATCGCTGCGCACCCGACTGGCGCTGTCGCTGTTCGTGATCGTCCTCGGGGCGGTCGCGATCGTCGGCATCGGCGTGATGAAGAGCCTCGACAACGCGCTCCGCGACCAGGCGCTGAAGCAGCTGCTGGCGACCGCGCACGTCAACTCGCGGGGGATCGACGTCGCGATCGACCGCGGCGACTCGGCCCGGCACATCGACACGCTGGTCCGCGACGCGGCCGACTCCTCGACCGCGCGCGTGACGCTCCTCGGGCTGTACTCCAACCCCGGCCAGCTGCGCACCTACCTCAAGTCGGACTCGACGCGGCAGATCGAGATCCGCGACCTGCAGTTCGACGTCGCCGTCGACGCGGCGCAGACCGGCAAGCCGCAGACCGCGGTCGAGGCCGGCGACCAGGGGCGCGTCGGCGAGGCCGCGATCCCGCTGATCTACGAGGACCCGCGGACGCACAAGCGCGTCGTCGGCGAGGTGATCGTGTTCTCGCGGCCGCTCGACACGATCGACGGCGACGTCGCGCTGGTCCGCGACCGCATCGTCGAAGCGGCGCTGGCCGCGCTGCTGCTCGCGGCGCTGGCGGCGTGGCTCGTGGCGCGCAACGTGTCGCAGCGCGTGCGGCGGCTGGAGGTCGTCGCCGACCGCGTGGCGCAGGGCGACCTGGCCGCGCGCTTCCCGGTCGACGCGGGCGACGAGCTGGGCCAGCTCGCCGGCACGCTGGAGCAGATGCGCCGTCAGCTGGCCGAGCTGGATGACGCGCGCAAGCGCTTCATCGCGACCGCGTCGCACGAGCTGCGCACGCCGCTGTTCTCGCTCGGCGGGTTCCTGGAGCTGCTGGAGGAGGAGGACCTCGACGAGGAGGACCGGCGCCGGTTCGTCACCCAGCTGCGCCAGCAGGTGCTGCGGATGCAGAAGCTCGCGACCGACCTGCTTGACCTGTCCAAGCTCGAGGCGGGGTCGCTGGAGCTGCGGCGCGAGCGCACGGACCTCGGCACGGTCGCGCGTCAGGTCGCCGACGAGTTCGCGCCCGCGCTGGGCGGCCACGCCGCGCACCTGGAGCTGCGGCTGCCGCCCGAGCCGGTCGAGGCGCTCGGCGATCACGAGCGCGTCGCGCAGGTCCTGCGGATCCTGATCGACAACGCGATCACCCACACCCCGCCGGGCACCGACATCGTCGTGACCGCGTCGCGGCGCGGCGATCGCGCTCGCGTGGGAGTCGGGGACTTCGGACCGGGTATCCACCGCTCCATGCTCCCTCGCATCTTCGAGCCGTTCGTGACCACCGACGACGCGCAGGGGTCCGGATTGGGCCTCGCGATCGCGTTCGAGCTCGCCGAGCGGATGGACGGGCGGCTGGCCGTCGACTCGCAGCCGGGGCGGACGACGTTCACGCTGGAGCTGCCGGCATGACGGCGGCGATGCGAGCGCGGCGGCGGGCGGTGTGCGCGCTGGCGGTGGGCGCGGTGGCGGCGTCGGCCCTGGGCGGCGCCGTGGCGGGGTGCGGCGGGTCGAGCAAGGACGACAACAGCACGGCGACGACGACCGCGGGCACGGGCGCGACGGTGCCCAGCGGATCCGGCTCCGGCTCGGGCTCGGACGAGGGGGACGGCGGCAGCGGGAGCGCGGCCGCGTTCGACCCCCAGACCATCTACCAGCGCGACTCGCCGGGCGTCGTGACGATCCTGTCGGCGTTCAGCGGCGGCGGCTCGTCGGGCGACGTCTCGGGCGACGGCGACCCGAGCGCCGCCCTCGGCTCCGGCTTCGTGATCTCCCCGAGCGGCGAGATCGCCACCAACGCGCACGTCGTCACCACCGGCGAGGGCGCGTCGATCCACAAGGCGCGCGAGGTGTTCGTGCGCTTCGCCGACCGCAACGAGGTGGCCGCGAAGATCGTCGGCTTCGACCCGTTCTCCGACGTCGCGCTCATCAAGGTCGACCCGTCCGGGCTCACGCTGCGGCCGCTGACGCTGGGCGAGGTCGACGACGTGGAGGTCGGCGCGCCGGTGGCGGCGATCGGGTCGCCGTTCGGCGAGGAGAGCTCGCTGTCGGTCGGCGTGATCTCCGCCACCGACCGGTCGATCCAGTCGCTGACCGGCTTCCAGACCTCGGGCGCGCTGCAGACCGACGCGGCGATCAACAGCGGCAACTCGGGCGGCCCGCTGCTGGACGCGCAGGGCCGCGTGCTCGGCATCAACTCGCAGATCCGCTCCTCGTCGGGGTCGGGCAGCGGGGTCGGGTTCGCCGTCCCGGTGGACGTCGTCCGCCGTTCGCTGGACCAGTTGCGGCGGTCGGGCAAGGTGGAGTACCCCTACCTCGGCGTGTCCACCTCCGGCGTCTACCCCCAGCTCGCGCAGCACTTCCACCTCGGCGCCGACCACGGCGCGTGGGTCCAGACGGTGGTCCCGAACGGACCGGGCGACCGGGCCGGGCTGAAGGCCGGCACGCGGCGCGAGAGCTTCCAGGAGCAGGAGTACCGCGTGGGCGGCGACGTCATCACCAAGGTCGGCGACGAGGACGTCGTCCAGGACTCCGACCTGGCGCGCCTGCTCGACGACAAGGCGCCCGGGGACGAGGTGACGCTCACCGTCGTCCGTGGCAGCGACACGCTGCAGGTGAAGGTGGCGCTCGGAACTCGTCCGCTCCAGTCCCCGCAGGGGTAGGCTCACCACGTGCTCCAGCCCGTCACCCTCGGGTCGAAGACCCTCGCCGACTACACGCACATCTTCGGTCGGGAGCAGATCGCGGAGATCCGCGCGCTCGCCGAGCCGCTGCAGGGCGCCCGGGTCGTGCACGTCTCGGCCACCGCGTTCGGCGGCGGCGTCGCCGAGATCCTCTACACCTTGGTCCCGCTGATGAAGGACGTCGGGATCGACGTCGAGTGGCAGATCCTCTACGGGCGCGAGGAGTTCTTCAACGCGACCAAGTTGATGCACAACGCGCTGCAGGGCGCGCCGGAGGACCTGACGCGCGAGCAGTGGGAGACGTGGCAGCGCTACAACGAGATGAACGCGCGCGAGCTGCCCGACGGCTGGGACGTGTGCGTCATCCACGACCCGCAGCCGGCCGCGCTGTTCGGCCTGGTCCCCGAGAAGGCGCGCGGGTGGGTGTGGCGCTGCCACATCGACCTCTCGACGCCGAACCCGGAGACGATCGCCGAGCTGCAGCCGTACATCCGCGACTACCCGCAGACCCTGTTCCACATGGAGAAGTACGTGCCGGCCGGGATGCGGGGCAAGGTGAACGTCGTCCCGCCCGCGATCGACCCGCTCGCGCCCAAGAACATGGCCTTGTCCCCGGACGACGCCGCATACGTCTGCGGGCAGTTCGGCGTCGACGTCGACCGGCCGCTGATGGTCCAGGTCTCGCGCTTCGACCCGTGGAAGGACCCGCTCGGGGTGATCGACGCCTACCGGTCGGTCAAGGAGGAGCGGCCGGACGTCCAACTCGCGCTCGTGGGGTCGATGGCCAGCGACGACCCCGAGGGCTGGGACTACTACAACGCGACCGTCGCGCACGCCGACGGGGATCCCGACATCTACATCTTGAACAACTTCAACAACGTCGGCTCGATCGAGGTCAACGCCTTCCAGTCGCACGCCGACGTCGTCATCCAGAAGTCGATCCGCGAAGGGTTCGGGCTCACCGTGAGCGAGGCGCTGTGGAAGGGCAAGGCCTTCGTCGGGGGCGACGTCGGTGGGATCCCGCTCCAGGTGGAGCAGGGCGTGACGGGCTACCTGGTCTCCTCGCCCGAGCAATGCGCGGCGCGCTGCGTGGACATCCTGGAGGACCCGGCGCTCGGCAAGGCGCTGGGGCGGCGCGGCAAGGCGCACGTGCGCACGCACTTCCTGACGCCGCGCTACCTGCGGGACTACCTGCGGATCTTCCATGACGTCCTCGGCCTCGAGGCCGCCCCGTCGATCGCGGAGGGGGCGGCATGAGCGTCAGCGGCGCCGACGCGCGCCCGCTGATCCTGGTCTCCAACCGGGGCCCGGTCACGTTCGACGACGAGGGCGGGTTCAAGCGCGGCACGGGCGGGCTGGTGACGGCGCTGACCGGGCTGGCGTCGCACCGCGACGTGATCTGGATCGCCAGCGCGCTGACGCCGGGCGACAAGCGACGGGTCGACGAGGCCGACGGCCGGTCGTTCGAGGTCGACACCGCGGGCGAGGGCACCTTCCAGGTCCGGATGGTCGTCAGCGACGACGAGGCCTACGACCGCTTCTACAACATCTTCGCCAACCCGATGCTGTGGTTCATCCAGCACTACCTCTGGGATCTCTCCAACGCGCCGGACGTGCGGCGGCACGAGATCGAGGCGTTCGAGTTCGGCTACAACGTGGTCAACGAGGACCTCGCCAAGGCGGTCGTCGAGGAGATCGAGGGCTTCGAGGAGCCGGTCGTGATGGTCCACGACTACCACCTGTACACCCTGCCCGGACTGATCCGGAAGGCGCGCCCGGACGCGTTCCTCCATCACTTCGTGCACATCCCGTGGACGCAGCCGGACGCGTGGCGCGTCCTGCCGCGCGGCGTGCGCAGGGAGATCTACGAGGGGCTGCTGGCCAACGACATCATCGGGTTCCATACGCGGTCCTACCGCTGGAACTTCCTCCAGTGCTGCCGCGACCTGATGGACCTGGACGTCGACTTCGAGAACGGCGTCGTGCAGTTCGAGGACCGCGAGGTCTGGGTCCGGGCCTATCCGCTGCCGATCGACGCCGACGCGATCCGGCGCATCGCGCTCAACAGCGAGCGGGTCGCGGAGTTCGAGGCGGAGCTGCTGCGCCGCCGCCGCGAGCACCTGGTGTTGAGAGTGGACCGCGCCGACCTGTCCAAGAACGTCCTGCGCGGGTTCACGGCGTTCGACCTGTTCCTCGAGCAGCACCCGGAGTTCCGCGAGAAGGTGACGTTCGTCGCGCAGCTGATGCCGTCGCGAACGGACGTGCCCGAGTACGCCGAGTACCTCGAGCGCATCGAGGCGATCGTCGCCGTCGTGAACCACCGTCACGGCACGCCCGACTGGATGCCGATCCAGCTGAAGCTGAAGGACGACCTCGAGGACGCCGTCGCGGCCTACAAGAACTACGACGTGCTCCTGGTCAACGCCATGTTCGACGGCATGAACCTGGTCGCCAAGGAGGGCCCGATGGTCAACGAGCGCCACGGCGTCTCGATCCTGAGCGAGAACACCGGCGCCCACGAAGAGCTCGGCGAGTTCGCGCTCAGCGTCAACCCCTTCGACATCCAAGAGCTCGCGGACTCGATCCACGCCGCGCTGACGATGGCGCCCGCCGAGCGCGAGCGCCGCGGCCGGGGGCTGCAGGACATCATCACGTCTCGCAACCCGGGCGACTGGATCGACGACCAGATCGCGGACATCCGCAAGAAGGCGGGCGTGGAGGCCTGAGGGCCCCGGCCGGCGCTCCTTCGCGCTCCCGCTCAGGGGCGTGAGCGGGAGCGCGGAGAAGGCTTTGCCGTCCCGCGGGCACCACGACGCGTACCGGTGGAGGCGTTGCTGCCAGAGCCTGAGCGCGTTCGGGTGCCACCCGAACGTCGACATCGGTCTGCCCCTCCGGTACGAGATGGGCGCCCCGCGAGCGATGCTCTCCGGCCACGCGCGCCGGTGCCAGAGCCAGGCGGCTGCGAAGCGCCGTCTTCTGCCCTCGTGGCAGGGGTGCACGCACCACTGCCGCGTCTACGGGCGGAACTCCGCGCCAGCGGGTTGCGGCGGCGGGGTCGGTGTGGAGACGGGCGCGGCCCGCTGCGCCGGGGACGATGTCGCGGCGACGGTCGCGGTCGCCTTGGCCTTGCGCGGCCGCGCATGATGGTGGCGCTTGGCCTTGGTCCTGCGCTGGCGCGGCTTGATTCGACCGGCCCGCGTCGGCTGCTCCTTCGGCGCGGCCGGCTTCGTGGTCGTGGTCGTCGGCTCGTCGACCGGCGTCGTCTCCAGCGGCGCGGCCGCGGCGGGTGGCAGGGACGGCTCGGCGCCGGCGTGCAGGCGCGGCCAGGCGAAGACGAGCGCTACCGCGAGCACGACCGCGGCGAGGCGCGCGAGGTTGCCCCAGCGGAGGCGGCGGAGGAGATCGGTCATGTCTCCCATAGGGGCGGGGCGCTGCAAGTTCGCCCCCGGAAGTCCTCCCGCGAACCGATGCCGCTATAGTCGTTCGCCGCCCTCGGGGCCCCCTTCTCATGCCTGCACAGAACCCTTCTTACGACCTGATGCTCCTCCTCGACACCGCCGCGGACGAGGAGCAGCGCGCCAAGGTCCTCGCCGAAGCCGAGCGGATCCTGGAGGCCAGCAGCGCGACCATCGTCAGCAAGCACGACTGGGGCGTTCGCCGCACCGCGTTCGAGATCCGCCACAAGAACGACGCGGAGTACCACCTCCTCCAGTTCCAGGGCGGCCCGGAGGTCCCGGCCGCGGTCGGTCGCTACCTGCGCATCGCCGACGGCGTCGTGCGCTTCCGCGTCATCAAGCTGGCCGCCGGCCTGCCGCCGGTGCCGGACCTGCGCGCCGCCAACGAGCCGGCGCCGGAGGCCGCGGCCCCCGAGGCCGCGCCGGTCGAGCGCCTCTAGCGCTCCCGCCGCACCCAGCAGCACCGTTCTTCCTGACAGCGCCGCCCCCGCCGGGGCGGCGCTGTCGTCGTTCTGGGGACCGCCTTCGCGCAGCACCACGCGCGCTTCGTCACGACTTCGCGCAGATTCGGCCGGTCATTGCAGGCTTTCCCGCTTTGCCCTCCGACCCGGCCCCTAGACTCGCCGCAGACTTCAAGTTCGCCCCCGAAAGGAGCCCCGCGTGGCCGCCTCCAACATCAACCGGGTCATCCTGACCGGCAACCTCACGTTCGATCCCGAGCTCCGCTCCCTGCCCTCCGGCACGGCCATCTGCAAGCTGCGCGTCGCCGTCAACACGCGCCGCAAGAACAACGCGACCAACGAGTGGGAGGACAAGCCCAACTACTTCGACGTCACGGTGTGGGGCCAGCAGGGCGAGAACTGCGCGCGGTACCTCAGCAAGGGCCGTCCGGTCGCGATCGACGGCCGGCTGGAGTGGCGCGAGTGGCTGGACAAGGACACCGGCAAGAACCGTTCGGCGGTCGAGATCGTCGCCGACACCGTCCAGTTCCTGGGCGGCCGCGACGACGCCGGCGGCGGCGCTGCCGGCGGTGGCTTCACGCCCCGCGCCGACGTCCCGACCGACACCTCCGACTTCGGCCCGCCGCAGCCGACACCCGTCTCGGCCCCGGTCTCGACGCCGGCCGACGACGACATCCCGTTCTAGCCCCACGCGGGTCCCACCCGCGTCCGCCGTCCCTCCGAGCCCCGGCCCTGCCGGGGCTCGTTGCGTCGTAGGGCCGGCACGCGGGCCGGCGTGCGACCATCCCGCGCGTGCCGCGGCGGGCTTTCGATGCGACGACTCCCAGGGCGCCGTTCCTCCCCAGGGTCACCGGCGACCTCGCCGTCCGCGACCTCGCCGCGGTCTGGTTCGAGGACGAGGACCGGTGCGAGGGCGTCGAGCTCACTGGCGTCGCGCCCGCCGGCGAGGTCCGGGCCCGGAACGTCACGATCGAGGACGCGCGCATCACCGGCTCGCTCGCCGGCGCGCGGCTGCGCGACCTGCACCTGCACGATGCGGTGATCGACGGCGCCGACCTCGCCAACGTCGACCTCCAGGACGCGCACCTCTCGCGGCTGACGATCGTCGACGCCCGCTTCACCGGCGCGCAGCTCATCCGGGCGACGCTGCAGGACGTCACGTTCACGAACTGCCGCCTGGACTACGCCGTCCTGGCCGAGGCGCGCCTCGACCGCGTCATCTTCCGCCGGACCGGCCTCACCGAGTCGACGCTCGAGCAGGCGCAGCTGCGCGACGTGCGCTTCGAGTCGTGCGACCTGACGCGCGCGTCGCTCGGCCAGTCGCAGCACACCCGCGTCGAGCTCCACTCGTGCCGCCTCAGCGAGGTCCGCTCGCTCTCCGACCTCCGGGGCGCCGCGCTGCCCTACCCCGACCTCGTCGACCAGGCCGTCAACCTCGCCGGGGCGCTGGGCATCCGGGTCGCCACCGACCAGGACGAGGACGCGTAGCCAACACCGCTAGACTGCTCCGTCCGCAACGTGCGCTACGGCACCGCAACGCCGGTGCGCACGGGCACGTGTCACACTCTGGGCTCGCGCGTCAATGCTAGGCGCGCGTTCGCACGTCCAGACTTCTCTTTTCTCGCAACACCCAAGCAAGGACTTACACCGTGGCCAAGCAGCGCAAGAGCGCGACGAAGCCGTCCCGCCGTCGGGACAAGAAGGGCGGCCCGGGCAGCGGGCGCCGCAAGCCCTGCCCGTACTGCAAGGACAAGATCGAGCAGGTCGACTGGAAGGACGTCGTCGGCCTCCGCCGGTTCGTGTCCGAGCGCGGCAAGATCCGGTCCCGTCGCATCACCGGCGCCTGCCGCCGGCACCAGAACCAGATCGCGACCGCCGTCAAGCGCGCTCGCGAGGTCGCCCTCCTGCCGTACGCGGCCGAGCCGGCGTCCGAGAGCGTCGGCGGCCGTCGCGGCCGCGACCGTGATCGGGACCGGGACTAGCGCCATGCCCGAGGCCATCCTCCTCAAGGACGTCGACGGCGTCGGCAACCGCGGCGCGGTCGTCGACGTGTCCAAGGGCTACCTCCGCAACTTCCTGATCCCGCGCAAGCTCGCCGCGCCGGCGACCAAGGGCCTGCTGCGCGAGGCCGAGCGCAACCAGGAGGCCTACAACAAGGCGACCGCCACGCGGCTCGCCACGGCCCAGGAGCAGGCGGAGCAGCTCAACAAGACGGTCCTCACGATCTCCCAGCAGGCCGGCGAGGACGGCCGCCTGTTCGGCTCCGTCACGACGCAGGACATCGCCGACGAGATCAAGGCCGCCCGCGCGATCGAGGTCGACCGCCGCAAGATCCACCTCGACGACCCGATCAAGAACGTCGGGACCTACCAGGTGGTCCTCGAGGTCGCCGAGGGCATCACCGCCACCGTGAAGGTGATGGTCTCCGAGGCCTAGCCTCACCGCGCCACCCGCTTGACCGACGGCGCCCTGCGGGGCGCCGTCGTCGTTAAGCGACCGGTCGCGCTCTTAACTCCGCAGAGTTTGCGGGAACTCTGCCGTGCTGCCGCCGAGAAGGGCGGTACCTTCGCTGGTTCCGGTGACGACGTACGAGTACGACTACAACTACGAGAGCGAAGGCGGTGGCTCTCAGAGCGGCCCCCTCGCCCAGGCCGCCCTCGCGCCGCCGCACTCCCTCGAGGCCGAGCAGTCCGTCCTCGGCGCCGTGCTGCTCTCGGACAAGGTCCACTACGCGTACGTCATCGAGGAGGGCCTGAAGCCGGACGACTTCTACCGGGAGCGCCACCAGGTCATCTACGCGTCGATGCTCGCGCTGTACGAGGAGAGCGAGCCGATCGACGTCGTCACGGTCACCGAGCACCTCCGCGCGCGCGGCGCGCTGGAGCAGGCCGGCGGCCCCGCCGAGATCGACGCGCTCACCGCCGCCGTCCCGGCCGTCGGCAACCTGCGTCGCTACGGCCAGATCGTCCGCGAGATGTCGCTGCTGCGGAAGCTCCTCAACGCGACGTACGAGATCCAGGCCTCGGTCCACAACCACGAGGGCCTCCCGCGCGACATCGTCGAGCACGCCGAGAAGGCGATGCTGGAGGTCGGCCGCGACGACCGCCAGAAGGACTTCCGCAAGGTCGGCGAGGTCCTGCACGAGGAGCTCGACCGCTGGCACGAGCTGTCCACCGAGGGCAAGTCGATGACCGGCACGCCGTCGGGCTTCAGCGAGCTCGACGAGATGACCGGCGGCTTCCAGCCGGGCAACATGATCATCGTGGCGGCACGGCCGTCCATGGGAAAAAGCGCCCTCGTCACCAACTTCGCCGAGAACGTCGCCCTCCACCCCGACCGCCCCCGCCCCGTCGCGCTGTTCAGCCTGGAGATGTCGGAGTCCGAGCTCGCTCAGCGCTTCGTCGCCTCGCAGGCGTCGATCAAGGGCGATGACCTGCGCAAGGGCCGGTTGAAGGACCCGCGCAAGTGGCAGCGGGTGCTGGAGACCGCGGCGCGGTATGACCGCTCGCCGCTGTTCGTCGACGACAGCTCGGACATCGGCATCCTCGAGGTCCGGGCCAAGGCGCGGCGGCTGCACCAGCAGACGATGGCCGAGTACGGCGGCCTCGGCATGATCATCGTCGACTACCTCCAGCTGTTGCGGACCGACTCCCGCACTGACAACCGCGTGCAGGCGATCGGCGAGATCTCGCGCGGGCTGAAGATCCTCGCGCGTGAGCTGGAGGTCCCGGTCATCGCGCTGTCGCAGCTCTCCCGCGGCGTCGAGTCGCGCACCGACAAGCGCCCGATGCTCTCCGACCTGCGCGAGTCCGGCCAGATCGAGCAGGACGCCGACCTCGTCATGTTCATCTACCGCGACGAGTACTACAACGAGAACACGGATCGCCCCGGCGAGGCCGACCTCATCGTCGCCAAGCACCGCAACGGCGGCCTCGGCGACGTCCCGCTGACGTTCCAGGGCGAGTACCCGCGCTTCCTCGGGCTCCAGCGCGCCGCGTAGGGCCAACGAGCCGCCTACACTTTCACAAGAAATGCCAGGAACCGTGATCGTCGGCGCCCAATGGGGCGATGAGGGCAAGGGCAAGGTCATCGACCTCCTCGCCGAGCACGCAGACGTGGTCGTCCGCTTCCAGGGCGGCAACAACGCGGGCCACACGATCATCCACGCGGGTGAGACGTGGAAGTTCCACCTCATCCCGTCGGGCATCCTCTACCCCGGCCGCACCTGCGTCATCGGCAACGGCGTCGTCGTGGACCCCGCGGTCCTGACCGCCGAGATCGACGACCTGCGCGCCCGCGGCGTCGACGTCAGCTCCCTGAAGCTCAGCGCCAACGCGCACCTGATCATGCCCTACCACCTGCTCCTCGACATGGAGGGCGAGCAGAAGCTGGGCAAGAACCCGATCGGCACCACCAAGCGCGGCATCGGCCCGGCCTACGCCGACAAAGCCGCGCGCCTCGGCATCCGCGTCCAGGACATGCTCGACGAGCGCATCCTGAAGAAGAAGATCGCCGCCGCGCTGGAGCCCAAGCGCCAGCAGCTGCGCCCGTTCGCGCGCGAGATCGACCTGCAGACGATGACCGAGGAGTACCTCACCTACGGCCACCGCCTCGAGCAGCACATCGCCGATACCTCCGCGCTGGCCTGGCGCGCGCTGGACGAGGACAAGCACGTGCTCTTCGAGGGCGCCCAGGGCGCGCTGCTCGACATCGACCACGGCACCTATCCGTTCGTGACGTCGTCCAACCCGGTCGCCGGCGCGGCCGCGGTCGGCTCGGGCGTCGGCCCGCGCGACATCGCCGAGGTGTGGGGCGTGACCAAGGCCTACGCCACGCGCGTCGGCGCCGGCCCGTTCCCGTCCGAGCTGCACGACGACACCGGCGAGCAGATCCGCGCCAAGGGCCACGAGTTCGGGACC
>DATDMD010000158.1:0-6198 GCA_036518975.1 Baekduia sp. | reverse complement strand
CGCCGCGGCGCGCTCCCGGCCCAGCCGACGAGCTTCATCGGCCGCGAGCGCGAGCTCGACGAGCTCCAGCGCCTGCTGGACCGCCACCGCCTCGTCACGCTCACCGGTCCGGGCGGCTCGGGCAAGACGCGGCTGGCGCTCCAGGCCGGGCAGGCGCGCGCCGACGCGCTCCCAGCCGGCGCGTGGCTCGCCGACCTGGGCGTCCTGAGCGACCCCGCGCTGCTGGCGCAGTCGGTCGCGACCGCGCTCGGCGTCCCGATCCCGGCCAACCGCCCGGCGGTCGACGCGCTGATCGCGCACCTCGCGCGCTCGCCCTCCGCGCTGATCGTCCTGGACAACTGCGAGCACCTGCTCGACGCGTGCACCCAGCTCGTGGAGGCGCTGCTCGCCACCGCCCCCGACGTCCGCTTCCTGGCCACCAGCCGCGAGCCGCTGCGCAGCGCGGCCGAGGTCGCGTGGCGCGTGCCGTCGCTGGCCGAGGCGCCGCAGCTGTTCCGCGAGCGCGCCGCCGCGGTCGCCCCGAGCGCCGCCGCGTCCTGGACGGCGCCGGAGGACGACGCGCGCATCGCCGAGATCTGCTTCCGGCTGGACCGCATGCCGCTGGCCGTCGAGCTGGCCGCCGCGCGCTGCGGCGCGCTGACGCTGGAGCAGATCGGCGAGCGGCTGGACGGCGCGCTGGACGTCCTGGGCTCCGGGCCGCGCACGGCGCGCACGCGCCAGCAGACGCTGCGGGCGACGATCGCCTGGAGCCACGACCTGCTGGGCAGCGACGAGCGGATCCTGTTCCGGCGCCTGGCCGTCTTCGTCTCGGGCTTCACGCTCGCCGCCGCCGAGCGCGTCGTCGCCGACCGCGCGCTGCCGCCGCGGCGCGTCGCCGACCTCGTCGCGCGGCTGGTCGACAAGTCGCTCGTCGTGGCCGAGGGCGAGCGCTTCCGCTGCATGGACACGATCCGGCAGTTCGCGGCCGAGCGGCTTGCGGAGTCCGGCGAGGGCGACGCGGTGGCGCGCCGCCATCTGGACTGGTGCCGGGAGCTGGCGCGCGACCACGGGACGCTGCACGCGCTGGAGGACGACCACGACAACCTGCGCGCGGCGCTGACCTGGGCGCTGAAGCACGACCCGCCGGCCGCGCTGACGCTCGCCACGCTGCTGTGGCGCTTCTGGCTGGACCGGTCGTGGTTCGTCGAGGGCACCGGCTGGCTGGACGCGGTCCTGCGCGCGGCGCCGGAGCGCTCGCCGGCGCGCGTCGAGGCGCTGCTGGCCGCGGCCGGGCTGGCGCTGCGGCGCGGCGACCCCTACGCCTACCTGCGCCGGCTGGAGGAGACGCTCGGGATCTACGACGACCTCGGCGACCCGCGCGCGACCGCCGAGGCGCACATCCAGCACGCGCTCTACGAGGCGTACGTGAGCAGCTCGGAGCAGTCGGCGATGTTGAGCGCCAAGGCGGTCGCGACCGCGGAGGCGCTCGGCGAGCCGCGCGTCGCCGCCAACGCCGCGCACGCCGCGGCGCTGGCCGCTTGGCAGCGGTCCGACGTGACGGAGGCGCTCGTGCTGCTGGAGGGGGCGATCGACCGGCTGCGCGCGCTGCCGCCCGGGCCCGAGCGCTTCCTGGACGCCGTCACGTTCGGGATGCTGCCGCTCCCGGACGGGCCGGACGGCGCGTTCCGCATGGTGTGGGAGGCGACGCTGTTCCCGTTCCGGCGCCTGGACCGCGAGCAGGCGATCGGGCTGGCGCTCAACAACCTGGCGTGGGCGACGCGCGCGCAGTCGCAAGACGACGTCGCGCTGGACGCCGCCCGCGGCGCGCTGGACGAGGCGCTGGGGCGCTTCCGCAGCGCCGGCGACCGCAGCGGCGAGGCGCTGACGCTCGGGCACCTCGGCCAGCTCGCCCGCACGCGCGGCGACCTGGGCGAGGCGGCGGCGCGGCTGGAGGAGGCCGGCGCGCTGCGCGAGGCGCTGGGCGAGGACCGCGACGCGCTCGTCGCCACGCTCGGGCTCGGGCTGGTGCACGGCGCGGCGGGCCGGATGGACGCGGCGCGGGCGGTGTACGCCGCCGCGCTGGAGCGCTTCGAGGCCACCGACGACCTGCCCGCGATGGCCGGCACGCACCAGGACTGGGCGACCGTCGAGGAGCGCTCCGGCAACGTGGCGCGGGCGCGGGAGCTCTACGCGGTCGCCGCCGGCCTGTGGTCGAGCCAGGGGCTCCCGCGCTGGGCGGGCTGGTGCAACCTGGGGTTGATCGCGACGCTGGAGGCGCTGGGCGAGACCGCCGCGGTGGTCGACGTGCGGCGCCGCGCGCGGGACACGTTCGCGCTGCTGGGCGACGTGCGGGCGCTGGAGCTGCTGGACGAGGGAGGCGGCGCTAAGCCGGCGCAAAGAGCGCGCGGTGCACCATCGCCGCCATGACCTCTCTCCACCCCTCTTCGACCACCCTCGACGCCGGCACGGTCCAGGAGCTGCGCGAGTCCGTGCGCGGCGCGTGCTTCGCGCCCGGCGACCCCGGCTACGACGACGCCCGCACCATCTGGAACGCGATGTTCGACGACCGCTTCCCCGCGCTCGTCGTGCAGTGCGCCGGCGTCGCGGACGTGGTCCGGGCCGTGCAGTTCGCCCGCAGCGAGGGCCTGGAGATCGCGGTGCGCGGCGGCGGCCACAGCATCCCCGGCTTCTCCTCGTCCGACGGCGGCATCGTGATCGACCTCGGGCCGATGAAGGGCGTACGCGTCGACCCGCGCGCCCGCCGCGCGACGGCCCAGGCCGGGCTGCAGTGGAACGAGCTGGACCACGAGACGCAGGCGTTCGGCCTCGCCACGACCGGCGGCCTGGTCTCGACGACCGGCGTCGCGGGCTTCACGCTCGGCGGCGGGATCGGCCACCTGGTCCGCTCGCAGGGGCTCTCGTGCGACCGCCTCCTCGGCGCCGACCTCGTCACCGCCGACGGCCGCGTCGTCCGTGCGGGCATGGGCTCCGACGAGGAGTCCGAGCTGCTGTGGGCGCTCAAGGGCGGCGGCGGCAACTTCGGGATCGTCACGTCGCTGGACTTCCAGCTCGCGCCCGTCGGGCCGACGGTCTACGGCGGCGCCGCGTTCTTCGGTCCCGACCAGCTGCGCGAGATCCTCGTCCGGGTCCGGGACATGATGGACGCGGGGATGCCCGAGGAGCTGACGTTGTTGGTGAACATGACCACCGCGCCGCCCGCGCCGTTCCTGCCCGAGGCGATGCACGGCCACCCGGGCATCGCGGTCCTCGCGTGCTGGTCCGGGCCGCTGGAGGAGGGCGAGGCGCAGCTCGCGCCGATCCGCGACCTCGGCCCCGGCGTCGACCTGCTCGGCCCCATCCCCTACGTCGCGTTGCAGTCGCTGCTCGACCCGCTGCTCGAGAAGGGCGCCCGCAACTACATGAAGGCCGGCTACCTGCCCGAGCTCAGCGACGCGGTCATCGACCTGCTCGCCGCCGGCCACGCCGACCGGCCGGCGCCGCAGTGCGAGCTGCACATCCACACGATGGGCGGCGCGGCGAGCCGCGTCCCGGCCGACGCCTCGGCGTTCCCGCACCGCGCGGCGCCGTACGTCGTCAACTTCATGTCCCGCTGGACGGACCCGGCGCAGGACGAGGAGTGCCTCGAGTGGGGCCGCAACGTGTACGGCTCGCTCGAGGAGTACACCACCGGCGGCGCGTACATCAACTTCCTGGGCGAGGAAGGCCCGGACCGTGTGCGCGCCGCCTACGGCGAGGACACCTACGCGCGGCTGGCCGCGGTCAAGGCGCAGTACGACCCGGACAACGTGTTCCACCGCAACCAGAACGTGGTCCCGGCCTAGGGCCTGGCCCAAGCCGCTGGGGAGCGGCGGGGGTCGCGGACGGCGTCCACGTCCGCGACCCCCTAGCCTCTGGCGGCGCATGAGCACCCACGCCGCCGCCAACACCGCCACGCGGGACGACCTCCGCAACGTCGCGATCATCGCCCACGTCGACCATGGGAAGACGACGCTGGTCGACGCCATGCTGCGGCAGTCCGGCGCCTTCCGGGAGGGCGCGGCGCTGACGGATCGCGTCATGGACTCCATGGACCAGGAGCGCGAGCGCGGGATCACCATCCTCGCCAAGAACACCGCGGTCCAGTACGGGCCGACCAAGTTGAACATCATCGACACGCCCGGCCACGCCGACTTCGGCGGTGAGGTCGAGCGCGGGCTGACGATGGTCGACGGCGTCCTGCTCCTGGTCGACGCCTCCGAGGGGCCGCTGCCCCAGACGCGCTTCGTCCTGCGCAAGGCGCTCGAGTCGAAGCTGCCGGTGGTGCTCGTCGTCAACAAGATCGACCGGCCCGACGCGCGCATCGAGGAGGTCGTCCACGAGGTCGAGGAGCTGTTCCTGGACCTCGACGCCGAGGAGGAGCAGCTCGACTTCCCGATCGTCTTCACCAACGCGAAGGCCGGCACGGCGTCGCTGGACAAGACGACGCCGGGCGAGTCGCTCAAGCCGCTGCTCGACCTGCTGGTCGAGACCGTCCCGCCGCCGTCGTTCGACCCCGCGCATCCCGCGCAGGCGCTGGTCACCAACCTGGACGCCGACCCGTACCTCGGCCGCCTCGCGATCTGCCGTGTCCGCCAGGGCACGCTGCGCAAGGGCGACATCGCCTGGTGCCAGGCCGACGGCGAGACGGTCACGCGCACGAAGATCACCGAGCTGTTCGTGACCGACGGGCTGCACCGCGTGCCGGTCGACGAGGCGGGCCCGGGCGAGATCTGCGCGGTCGCCGGCATTCCCGAGGTCACGATCGGCGAGACGCTCGCCGACGTCGACGACCCCCTGGCGCTGCCGGTCATCCACGTCGACGACCCGTCGATCGGCGTGACGATCGCGACGTCGACCAGCCCGTTCGCGGGCCGCGACGGCAGCAAGCTCACCGCGCGCCAGATCCAGGCGCGGCTGGCCCAGGAGCTGATCGGCAACGTGTCGGTCCGCGTCGAGCCGACCGAGCGCACCGACGCCTGGGAGGTCCAGGGCCGCGGCGAGCTGCAGCTCGCGGTGCTCGTCGAGACGATGCGCCGCGAGGGCTTCGAGCTGCTCGTCGGCCAGCCGCGCGTCGTGACGCGCGAGGTCGACGGCGTCGTCCACGAGCCGATGGAGCACATGTCGATCGACGTGCCCGAGGACTACGTGGGCGCCGTCACGCAGATGCTCGCGCTGCGCAAGGGGCGCATGGAGCAGATGTCCAACCACGGCACCGGCTGGGTCCGCATGGACTACCGCGTCCCGGCGCGCGGGCTGATCGGGTTCCGGACCGAGTTCCTGACGGAGACCCGCGGCACCGGCATCGCCCACAGCGTGTCCGACGGCATGGAGCCGTGGCACGGCGAGCTCCGGACGCGGCCGAACGGCGCGCTGGTCGCCGACCGCCAGGGCTCGGTCACGTCGTACTCGTGCTTCCAGCTGCAGGAGCGCGGAACCCTGTTCGTCGCGCCGGGCGACGACGTCTACAGCGGCATGGTCGTCGGCGAGAACGCCAGGGCCGACGACCTCGACGTGAACATCGTGCGCGAGAAGCACCTGACCAACGTGCGCTCGTCGACGGCGGATGAGCTCGAGCGGCTGGTGCCGGCGCGGCGGTTGTCGCTGGACCAGGCCATGGAGTGGCTGCGCGAGGACGAGTGCGTCGAGGTGACGCCGAAGGCGGTCCGGATCCGGAAGTGGGTGCTGGACCCGAACGAGCGCCAGAAGGCGGCGCGGCGGGCGAAGGCGGGGGCGGCGCCGGCTTAGGGGGGCGCGCTGCGCGCGGCGCGCGGCGCGGCGCGACGCGCCTTGCGCGCTCCGGCGGGGCGCGGCGCCGTCGTGGCGCGGTGCGGCGCGGCGCGGCGCGCTTTCGGCACTCCTGCGGCGGCGGCGCGGCGCCCTTTCGGCGCTCCTGAGGCGGCGGCGCGGGCGTGGCTGGCGCGCAGTGCCGGCGGGGCTGGTTGTGCGGGGCGGGGTCTGCTTGGCATCTAGGGCGAGGCAGTTGGGGTGGTGCTCCGCGCTGGCGGTGTGGCTCGTCGCTTGGGTGCTTCCGGGGCGAGTTCGGGGCCGAATCGCCGGGACCGCGAGGGTCAACGGTGTTTTTGGGTTCGTATAGGACCCAAAGTCGCCGTTGACCTCGCGACGGCGGGTCATTCGTATCCAGTGGCCCATAGAGGGCTACGCGCTACGAACGACCTCGCG
>DATDMD010000157.1:0-12455 GCA_036518975.1 Baekduia sp. | reverse complement strand
CGACGAGCACCTGCCGACCGTCCGCGAGCTCGCGGCCGCCGGCGTCCACGTCCTGGTCGAGAAGCCGCTGGCCGCGAGCGTCGACGAGGCCCGGGCGATCATCGACGTCTGCGCCGAGCACGGCGTGACCGGCGCCGTCGGCCACGTCGAGCGCTGCAACCCGGCGCTGCGCGCGCTGCGCGAGCGCGTCCTGGACGGCCAGCTCGGCGACGTCTTCCTGGTGGCGACCGAGCGCGTCGGCCCGTTCCCGGCGCGCGTCAGGGACGTCGGCGTCGTCAAGGACCTCGCGACCCACGACCTGGACCTCGTCCGCTGGCTGGGCGACGCGCCGATCGAGCGGCTCGCCGCCCAGACGCAGCACCGCATGGGCCGCGAGCACGAGGACCTCGTCCTGGTCACCGGCCGGGTCGAGAACGGCCGCGCGTTCAACAGCGTCGTCGACTGGCTGACGCCGGCGAAGGTGCGCCGGACGCGCGTCCTGGGCGAGCGCGGGATGCTCGTCGCCGACACGCTGACCGCCGACCTGTACTTCTACGCCAACGCCCACGTGCCGACCGCCGGCTGGGCCGCCGACCAGGCGCGCCGCGGCGTCGCCGAGGGCGACATGACGCGCTACGCGCTGGAGCGCCGCGAGCCGCTCGCGGTCGAGCTGGAGGAGTTCTGCGCCGTGCTCGGCGGCGGCGACGCGACCAAGGTGGTGTCCTTGACCGAGGGGCTGGAGACCGTGGCCGTCGCCGAGGCCGTCCTGGCCAGCGCGGCGTCGGGCGAGACCGTGGCGCTGACCGGAAGCGCCTCGTAGGGCGATGCGCGCCGTAGTTGTAGCGCTTGGGAAGGTCGGGCTGCCGCTGGCGGCCAAGATCGCGCAGGCCGGCCACGCGGTCGTCGGCGCCGACATCGACCCCGACGTCGTCGCGACCGTCAACGCCGGCCGCCCGCCGTTCCCCAACGAGCAGGGCCTGCCCGAGGCGCTGGCCGAGACCGTCGCCGCCGGCCGCCTGCGCGCCGTCACCGACACGACCGCCGCGGTCGCCGAGGGCGCCGACCTCGTCATCGCGGTCCCGCCGCTGGTGGTCGACGCCAGCGCCCGCCCGGACTGGGCGATCCTCGACGCGGTCGTCGCCGACATCGCGCGCGGGCTGAGGCCCGGCACGACCGTCTCGATCGAGACCACGGTCCCGGTCGGCACGACGCGCAACCGCATCGCCCCCGCGCTGGAGGAGCTGTCCGGCCTGACCGAGGGCGAGGACTTCCACCTGGTCTTCAGTCCCGAGCGGATCTTCAGCGGCCGCGTGCTCGCCGACCTCGACAACTACCCCAAGCTGGTCGGCGGCCTGTCGCCGGAGGGCGAGGCGCGCGGGATCGAGTTGTACGCCTCGTTCCTGGACGCCGAGGTCCGCGGCCTCGGCGCGGCCGAGGCGGCGGAGCTGAGCAAGCTCGCCGAGACCGCCTACCGCGACATCAACATCGCCTTCGCCAACGAGCTGGCCCGCTACGCCGACCGGCTCGGCGTCGACGTGCTGTCGGTCATCGACGCGGCCAACTCCCAGCCCTACTCGCACGTGCACCGCCCCGGCATCGCGGTCGGCGGCCACTGCATCCCGGTCTACCCGCGCTTCCTGCTGGCCGGCGACGCCGACGCGCGCCTGCCGCTCGTCGCCCGCGAGATCAACGAGCGGATGCCGGGCTACGCCGCCGACCTGGCCGGCGACCTGCGCGGCAAGCGCGCGCTGATCCTCGGCGTCGCCTACCGCGGCGGCGTGAAGGAGACCGCGTTCTCGGGCGCGTTCGCGCTGAAGGACGCGCTGGCGCGCCGCGGCGCGCGGGTCGTCGCCGCCGATCCCATGTTCTCGCCCGACGAGCTGCGCGAGATCGACTTCCGCCCGTGGGACGGCACGTCCCCGGTCGACGTCGTCGTCGTCCAGGCCGACCACCGCGAGTACGCCGAGCTGTCGGCCGCCGACCTGCCCGGCGTGGAGATCGTCGTCGACGGCCGCGGGGTCATCGACCCCGGGTGCTTCCCGGGCATCCCGGTGCACCGCATCGGCCGGCCGATCGGGTCGGTCAGCGACCCGGGCGCCGCGATCGCTCCGCGGTCCTAAGCGTTCGCGGCCGGCGGGCCGTGCTGGTCGATGGCCTTGACCACGCGCTCCCCCGCCCGGCCGTCGCCGTACAGCTGCGGCCGCTCGACCGGCGGCGACTCGCCCAGCGCCATGACCGCCGAGTTCAGGTCGAGGTCGACCAGGACGTTCCACCCGGCGTCGACCGTCTCGACCCACTCGGTCGTGTCGCGCAGCGTCACGCACGGCACGCCGGCGAAGTACGCCTCCTTCTGCACCCCGCCGGAGTCGGTGAGCACGCGGCGCGCGTTCGTCAGCAGCGCGGTGAAGGCCATGTAGCCCAGCGGCGGCGTGATCCGGACGTGCTCGGCGGCCTGCAGCTCGTCGAGCCAGCCGGCGGCGTCCAGGCGCGCGCCCGTTCGCGGGTGCAGCGGCAAGACGACCGGCTCGTCCAGCGCCAGCAGGATGTCGACCACGCGGCGCAGCCGCTCGGGCACGTCGACGTTACCGGCGCGGTGCACGGTGCACAGGACGTACGCGCCCGGCCGGACGCCCGCCTCCTGCAGCGGCTTGATGTCGTTCTTGGCCCGCGGCTGGAACAGCATCGACACGTCGACCATCACGTCGCCGACGAGCACCACGCGGCCGGCGACCGACTCGCGCTCCAGGTTCGCGCGCGCCGTCTCGCTCGGGACGAGCAGCAGCTCGCTGAGGTGGTCGGTCAGGACGCGGTTGAGCTCCTCGGGCATCGTGCGGTCGAACGACCGCATCCCGGCCTCGACGTGGACGACCGGGATCGCCGCCTGCGCCGCGGCCAGCCCGCCGGCGACGGTCGAGTTCGTGTCGCCGTAGACCAGGACGACGTCGGGGCGCTCGTCGGCCAGCAGCGGGCCGAGCGCGCCGAGCATCCGCGCCGTCTGCTCCGTGTTCGTGCCGCCGGCGATGTGCAGCTGGTGCTCGGGCGGCGGGACCTGCAGCTCCTCGAAGAAGATCGCGCTGAGCTCGTCGTCGTGGTGCTGGCCGGTGTGGACCAGGACCTCCTGGTGCCTGGCGCGCAGGAGCCGGGACACCGCGGCCGCCTTGACGAACTGCGGCCGGTTGCCGAGGACCGGGACGATCTTCATCCGAGCTCGCCGGCCAGGTGCACGGCGAAGGCCTCGCCGGCCGCGGCGGTCAGCGGGCCCGGCGCGGCGGGCAGCGCGGCGCCGTCGATCGCCACCACCGGCTGCACCTCGCGCGTGGTCGAGGCCAGGAACGCCTCGCGCGCGCTACCGAGCGACTCCTGCGTGACGACCTCCTCGCGCGCGTGGGGCAACAACCCCAACAACCGCCGGCGCGTGATCGAGTCCAGGATGTGGTCGTCCAGCGGCGGCGTGACGAGCGTCTCGCCGTCGAAGGACACGAAGAACGCCGACGTCGGCGCCTCCAGCACGCGGCCGTGCGGCGTGACGAGCAGCGCCTCGGTCCCGCCGCGCTCCAGCGCGATCCGGGTGGCCAGCATGTTCGCGCCGTAGGACCAGGACTTGATCCCGTCGAGGATCCGCGTCGGCACGTACTCGACCGTCGCCAGGCGCAGCGGCGGGTCCTCGCCGCGCTCGGGCTCGACCAGCCCGATCCGGCGGCCGCCGCGCGTGACCATGAAGCGCAGCGCGCCGGTGACCGGGCCGGCCGCCGCGGCCAGCGTCTCGATGTCGGCGCGCACGGCGTTGAGGTCGATCTCCAGGCGCAGGTTCTGGGCCGACGTCGCCATCCGGCGCAGGTGGTCCTCCAGGGCGAACATGCGCCCGTCGTGGAGCGAGATGACCTCGAAGACGCCGTCGCCGCGGATCAGGCCGAGGTCCGTGACGCCGATCGTCGCCTCGTCCGCGGGCAGCACCGTGCCGTCGAGGACGGCGAGCTCGTCTAGGGCCATGCGCCCATTGTGGCCGATCCGTCAGGCGGTCACGGTCTCGACGCGCTCGGACGGCAGCGCCAGCCGCGCCAGCGTCCCGCCGCCGGGCGCCGGCTCCAGCGCGACCGACCCGCCGTGCGCCTCGGCCACCTGGCGCACGATCGCCAGCCCGAGGCCCGAGCCCGGTCGGCCGCGCGCGTTGGCGCCGCGGTGGAAGCGGTCGAAGACGTGCGGCAGGTCCTCGGGGTCGATCCCGGGGCCGTGGTCGCGGACGGTCAGGACGCCGTCGTGCAGCACGACGGCGACGGTCCCGCCCTCTGGCGAGTGCTTGGCCGCGTTGTCGAGCAGGTTGTTGATCGCGCGCGCGAGGCGCTCCGGCGCGCCCTCGACGACGCACGGCTCAGAGTCGAGCGTGAAGTCCAGGCGGGGCGCGTGGCGCCGGGCGCGCTGGACCGACTCATAGGCCAACGCGTCAAGGCGTACATCTTCGACGGCCGGGTCCGGGACGTCGCCGCGCGCGAGGTCGATGAGGTCGCCGACGAGCGCGGTCAGCTCCTCGGCCTGGTCGACGACCTCGCCGGCGATCAGGCGGCGCTCGTCGTCGGGGACGAACGACGCGTCGCGCAGCATCTCGGCGTTGGTGCGCAGCGACGTGACCGGCGTGCGCAGCTCGTGCGACGCGTCGGCGACGAGCTGGCGCTGGACGGCCAGCGCCTCGGCCAGCGCGCCTTGGGAGACCGCGAGCTCGTGCTCGGTCGGCGCGGCGACCGGCCGCGAGAGGATGCGCCCCAGCAGCGCGGCGAACGCGGTCCCGAGGATCGTCATGATCAGCAGCACCATCCGCAGGCGGCCGAGCGCGCGGTCGACGGACGTCAGCGAGCGCGCGAGCTGCACCGCGCCGCGCTGGCCGGGCAGGCCGACGGTGAGCATCCGCAGATGGGCGCCGTCGGCGTGCGTGTCCTCGATGACCCTGTGCGTGGTCGCCGAGCGCGCGATCGCGCGCGTGGCCGCGGTGACCGGCAACAGCACCTCGGTTGATGTCGGCGGACGGCGGACCGCGCCGTCGGCGGCGACGAACTGGACGTAGGCCTCCGCCGCGCCCGTGCGCCGCTGCAACTGGGGCACGCGGCGCGGGAAGCGCGGGTCGATGCGCGCCGGCGGGACGCGGGCGACCTGCGCGCCCTGGTCGCGGAGCGAGTCGTCGATCTGCCCGCGCAGCTCGCCGCGCATCAAGATGTAGCACGTGATCGACGCGAGGACGAGCGTCGCGCCGACGACCAGCGCGGACATGACCGCCACGCGCCCGCGGAGCGTCACGCGGGCTCCTCGCGCAGGATGTAGCCGACGCCGCGCACCGTGTGCAGCAGGCGCGCCTCGCCGCCGGCCTCGGTCTTGCGGCGCAAGTACCCCATGTAGACGCCGAGGACGTTCGACGTCGCGCCGAAGTCGTAGCCCCACACCTGCTCGAAGACGACCGAGCGCTCGAGGACCTGCCGCGGGTGGCGCAGGAACAGCTCCAGCAGCGCGTACTCGGTGCGGCTCAGCTCCAGCCGGCGGTCGCCGCGCCAGACGTCGCGCGTGGCGGGCTCGAGGCGGAGGTCGCCGAAGCGCAGCTCGTCGGCCGGGCCGTCGACCCGGCGCAGCAGCGCGCGCAGGCGGGCCTGGAGCTCGCGCAGGGCGAACGGCTTGACGAGGTAGTCGTCGGCGCCCGCGTCCAGACCGGCGACGCGGTCGTCGACGGAGTCGCGCGCCGTCAGCATGAGAACGGGGGTGCGGTCGCCGGCGGCGCGCATGCGGCGGCAGGCCTCGAGGCCGTCGAGCAGCGGCATCGACACGTCGAGCACGATCGCGTCGTAGCGCGCGGTGGCCACGCGCTCCAGCGCCTGACGCCCGTCCTCGGCGAGATCCACGTCGTAGCGCTCCAGGTTCAGGGCCCGGGACAGGGACGTGCGAACCGCCAGTTCATCATCGACCACGAGGACGCGCATAGGTGCTTGAGGGTGGCGAGGACTGCTTGGAGCTTTCTGAGAACTTCCGAAGAAACGAACCGAGGTGGGTTGTTCGATGGACGTCGTACAGTAGACGGCGTGCCTGTCGTCCCGCTCTCGGTCCTTGACCTCGCGCCCATCCGTGAGGGTGCCACGCCCACCGTCGCGCTGCGCCAGTCCCTGGAGCTCGCGCCGCTCGTCGAGGCGCTCGGCTACCGCCGCATCTGGGTGGCCGAGCACCACAACATCCCCGGCGTCGCGTCGTCGGCGACGTCGGTCCTGATCGGCGCGATCGCCGGCGCGACGCGGACGATCCGCGTCGGCAGCGGCGGGATCATGCTGCCCAACCACGCGCCGCTGGTCATCGCCGAGCAGTTCGGCACGCTGGCCGCACTGCATCCGGGACGCATCGACCTGGGGCTGGGGCGCGCGCCCGGGACCGACCACGTGACCGGCTGGGCGCTGCGGCGCAACCCGAACGGCGGCGTGGAGTTCGACGCCGAGGTCGCCGAGCTGCGCGCGTTCCTCGCGCCGGCCCAGCCGGGCCAGCGGGTGCGCGCGGTGCCGGGCGCGGGCGCCGACGTCCCGGTCTGGTTGTTGGGGTCCTCGACCTACGGCGCGGCGCTGGCGGCGCAGCTGGGGCTGCCGTTCGCGTTCGCCTCGCACTTCGCGCCGGGGTTCCTGATGGAGGCGGCGGACATCTACCGCTCGCGCTTCGTGCCGTCCGCGCAGCTGAGCGAGCCCTACATGATGGTCGGCGTCTCGCTCATGGCGGCCGACACGGACGCCGAGGCCGAGCTCCTGTTCACGTCGACGCTGCAGAAGTTCGCGTGGCTGACGCGCGGCGCGCCGAAGGGGACGCTGCCGCCGATCGACGACATGTCGTCCTTCTGGATGCCGGGCGAGCAGGCCGCGCTCGAGCGGCAGATGACCGAGGCGGTGGTCGGCGGGCCGGCCACGGTGCGCGCCAAGTTGTCGTCCTTGGTCGAGCGCACCGCGGCCGACGAGCTGATCGTCGCGACCGACGCCTATGACTTCGCCGCGCGGGTGCGGTCCTACGAGGTGCTGGCGGAGGCCTGGGGGACGGCCGGCGGCGTGACGGCGGCTGCGGCGGTGGCACGGGCCGGGACGAGCAGCGCGATCGCCGCGCCGAGCAGCGCGAGCCCGGCCGAGGTCCCGATGGCGGGCGCGAACCCGTCGACGAACGCCGCCGGCGACGCGTAGGACCCGGCGCCGGCGAACACCGCGACGCAGACCGCGATCCCGAACACGCCGCCGAGCTCGCGCAGCATCGAGTTGGTCCCGGCCGCCTTGCCCATGTCCTGCGGGCCGACCGCGCCGGTGACCGCGTTCATCACCGCGGGGAACGCCATCGACACGCCGCAGCCGGCGATCATCAGCGCGGGGACCATCTTGTAGTACTCGAGCGACGGGTCGGCGAGGAGCGCCACCCAGGCCAGCCCGATGGCCTGCAGCGTCATCCCGCCGACGAGGAACGGGCGCTCGCCGAAGCGGTCGACGAGCTTGCCGGCGACGGGCGCGACGAAGAACAGCGTCGCGGTCCACGGTAGGAGCCGGAGGCCGGCGGCGAGCGGGTCCTGGCCGAGGCCGGTCTGCTGGTACTGGGCGAAGAAGAACACCGCGCTGAACAGGCTGGCGACGAGCAGGAAGTTCGCCGCGTTGCCGGCGGAGAACGCGCGCTTCGCGAACAGGCGCGGCGGGAGCAGCGCGGCGTCGCCGGACGCGCGCTGGGCGGCGACGAAGGCCACCAGGAACGCGGCGCCGGCGGCGAAGCTCGCGAGCACCTCGGGCGAGCCCCAGCCCGCGTCGTTGCCGCGGACCAGGCCCCAGACGAGCCCGAGCGCGGCGGCGGTGATCAGCACCAGGCCGCGCGCGTCGATCCTCAGGCGGCTGCGGTCCCCGATCGACTCCGGGATCCGGGCCAGGACGAGCGGCGCCGCGACGAGGCCGATCGGGACGTTGAGCCAGAAGATCCAGGGCCAGTCGATGCCCTGGGCGATGGCGCCGCCGATCACCGGGCCGGCGGCGACCGAGAGACCGGTCAGGCCCTGCATCGCGCCCATGGCGGCGCCGCGGCGCTCGGGCGGGAAGGCGGCGCCGACGAGCGCGAGGGCGAGCGGCATGACGAACGCGGCGCCGGCGCCCTGGACGGCGCGGGCGAGGATCAGCGTCGTGACGTCGGGTGCGACGGCGCAGGCGGCCGATGCGAGGGAGAACGCCACGAGGCCGGCGGCGAAGACGCGGCGGCGGCCGAGGCGGTCGCCGATCGCGCTGGCGGGGAGCAGGAGGACGGCGAACGTCAGGTTGTAGGCGTTGACGGTCCACTCGAGGTCGGCGACGGAGGCGCCGAGGTCCCGGCGGATCGTCGTCAGGGCCGTGGAGACGACCAGGGTGTCGAGCGCGACCATGAACGACGCGACCGACGCGAGGCCGAGGACCCAGCGGAGGGTGCGGGGGTCTGAGGTGGTCATGCGGGGTTGGACGTCGCGGTGCTCGTGAAGTCACCGATGAGATCGGCGGGCGGGCGGCGTCCGTGGGGGTATGGCTGCTGTTGCTGCTGGTGCTGCTGGTGCTGTCGGGACCGACGACGAGCGCGCGCTGATCGCGCGCGCGCAGGCCGGGGACGAGCGGGCGTTCATGACGCTCGTCGAGCCGTACCGGCGCGTGCTGGAGGTTCACGCGTATCGGATGCTCGGGTCGCGCCATGACGCCGAGGACGTGGTGCAGGACACGCTGCTGCGCGCGTGGCGGTCGCTGGAGCGGTTCGAGCGGCGGTCGTCGCTGTCGACGTGGCTCTACCGGATCGCGACGAACGCGTGCCTCGACGAGATCGAGCGGCGGCCGCGGCGCGGGCAGCCGGTAGCGGTCGAGCCGTTCCCGGACGGGCGGTTGGCCGAAGCGGCGCTGGTCGCGCCGGTCGCCGACCCGGCCGCGCGGTTCGCGGCGCGCGAGGGCATGGAGCTCGCGCTCCTGACGGCGATCCAGCGGCTGCCCGGTCGTCAGCGCGCCGTGCTGCTCCTGCGCGACGTGCTCGGCTGGACCGGTCCGGAGGTCGCCGAGCTGCTGGACACCACGGTCGCCGCGGTCAACGGCGCGCTGCAGCGCGCGCGGGCGACGGTCGAGGACGTCGTCCCGGCGCGCAGCGCGCGCGACGTGCGGCGGGCGGAGGACCGGGAGCTGCTGGCGAAGTACGTGGACGCGTGGGAGCGCGCTGACATCGACGGCCTGGTCGCGCTGCTGCGCGAGGACGCGGTGCTGTCGATGCCGCCGGAGCGGTCGCTCGTCGGCGCCGCGGCGATCCGTGCGTTCTGGCTGACGGGCCAGTGCGGGTTCGGCGGCGACCGCATCCCCCGCCGCGCCTGGGCCAACGGGGCGCCGGCGGTCGCGTTCTACGAGCCGGACGGCGTGACGCCGCACCGCCTGCTGGTGCTGGCGGACCGGGCGGGCGACGGCGGGCTGGTGAAGATGTACGCCTACGCGGTGGAGGACCTGGGCGCGTTCGTCGAGGGTTGAGCGCGGCGCGCCGGCCGCGCCGCTCGCGCCGCGTCGCTGGCGCTCGGTCTCCGAGGGCGTCATCATCCGACGGAGCCGCCGTCATGCCGAATCGGTGAAATGAGACATGGCCTGATCAGCCGGATGGTCGTCGCGAGCGGACTGCTCGCGGTGATCGTCGGAGGCGCGTTCGTGGTCGTCCTCTTCGCGATCGAGGATGTCCGGTCGAACGCCCACAAGTGGCGTCACACGCAGTCGACGATCGTCGCCGCCTCCACGCTCCTGAGGAACGTCGACCGCCTGGAGACGGCGTTGCGGGGCTATCTCGTCACCCGCGACACCCGCTTCATGGCCCCCGCCAACGCCGCGCAGGCCGCCATCCCGAACGGCGAACGATCCGTCGAACGCCTCGCGACGGGCGAGGGGAAGGCCCAGAGCGCGCGCGCCCAGCGCCTCGTCGAGGCGATCGACGAGTACCTCCGGCGATCCGCGCTGCCGGTCCTCAACGCGACGGTCGGCGGCGGGGCGGCCGCGGCCGGCGTCCAGCGCACGTTGGCGGCCGAGCGGCAGGTCGACGCGGTCCACTCGGCGTACGACGCCTTCCGCGCACCGGAGGACGTCCGGACCACGGTCGGGAACGCCAAGATCGCGGCGGCCCAGCACCGCGTCGAGGTCACCGCCGCGATCGGCATCGCGGCCGCCATGCTCCTGATCCTGGTCTACGCAGGGTATGTCACCTATGTCATCGTCCTGCCGCTGCGGCGCGCGGCCGCGATGGCGAACCAGCTCGCCTCCGGGGACCTGAGCGCGCGCACGCCCGAGGGCGCGGTCGCGGAGGTGGGCGCGCTCCAGCACTCGCTCAACGTCATGGCGGGCTCGCTCGAGCAGAGCCAGGACGAGCTCGGCGCGGTGCTCGCCGAGCAGGCCGCGCTGCGGAGGGTCGCGACGCTGGTCGCGCGCGAGGCCGCACCGGCCGAGGTGTTCGAGACCGTGATCCGCGAGGTCGGCTTGCTCTCCGGCGCGGACCTGGCGCGCATGGAGCGCTACGAGTCGCCCGA
This sequence comes from Baekduia sp., assembly GCA_036518975.1. Taxonomy (GTDB): domain Bacteria; phylum Actinomycetota; class Thermoleophilia; order Solirubrobacterales; family Solirubrobacteraceae; genus Baekduia. The sequence goes on along the minus strand of DATDMD010000157.1, from coordinate 1,948 downwards.
CGTCGTCGTCGGGGTCGCGAGCTGGAGTCGCGAGGATGCTCCGGAGCTGTCGGTTGGTGAGCGCTTCTCTTTGGAGGGCGCGAGCATCGCGGCGCTGGTCCAGGCGGCGCGGGGTCCCGTGCGCGTCGACAGCTTCGCCGACGCCCACGGCCCGATCGCCGAGGAGGCGCAGGCCCTCGGGATCCGGACGTCGGTCGGCTGCCCGATCGTGGTCGACGACCACCTCTGGGGCGTCGTCGCCGCGTCGTCCCGGAGCGCGACGCCGTTCCCGGCCGGCACCGAGTCCCAGCTCGCGGAGTTCACGAAGCTCGCCGCGTTCGCGATCGCGAACACCGAGAAGCGGACCGAGATCGCGGCGTCGCGGGCGCGCATCGTCGCGGCGACCGAGGACGAGCGGCGGCGCGTCGTCCGCGACCTCCACGACGGCGCGCAGCAGCGGCTCGTCCACACGGTCGTAACGTTGAAGATGGCTCAGCAGTCCGTCGCGGCTGCGCAAGAGGACGACGTCCCCGCGCTGCTGACCGAGGCGCTCGACAACGCGTCGCAGGCGATGGCCGAGCTGCGCGAGCTCTCGCACGGCATCCTGCCGGTGGTCCTCACCCGCGGCGGGCTGCGCGCGAGCGTGGACGCGCTGGCGACGCGGATGCCGGTGCCGGTCGCCAACGACGTGACCGCGAACCGCCTACCGCCCGCGGTCGAGGCGACGGCCTACTTCGTCATCGCCGAGGCGCTGACGAACGTCGCCAAACACGCACACGCCCGGCACGCGGAGGTGGCGGCGCGGATCGTGGACGGCACGCTCGCCGTGCACGTGCGCGACGACGGGATCGGCGGCGCGGTGTCCCAGGGCGACGGCCTGGTGGGGATGGCGGACCGGCTCGCCGTGTTGGATGGCGAGCTGCGGATCGAGAGCCCGGCCGTCGGCGGGACGCTGATCGCGGCGGAGATTCCGCTGGACGGCGCGGCGGTGGAGGGGCGGGGCTGAGGGCGAGTCGGCTGTGCGGTCTCGTCTCTTTGCGGGCGGACGCGCACCGCGGCGTGCCCCACCGCGTAGCCCGGCGAGCTCAGGCCGCCGTTCGTGCGCGGGAAGGGCGGCCGGGCGCGGAAGCGGACGTCGATCCGGTAGCGGCCCGGCGGCAGCGCGAGGTGTCGCTCGATCGGCGCTCCGGCCGCGACGCTCGTGGCCAGCGGGATCTCCGCGGTGACGTCGTGCGGGCCGGCGACGGTCGCGCTGTAGGCGGAGCGGCCGTCGTGGGCGGCGACGGGTGCGGTGAAGCGGAGGACGACGCCGTCGCCGCCGTTCGCGGCGCGCGAGAGCTCGATCGACGCCCGCGTTGCGCCGCGGGGCGGCTGCGGGACGAGCTCGAACCCGGGCGCGGGCGAGCACGACCCGCGCGGGCTCAGCGTCGGATGGGCATCGCAGGTGCGTTCGCCGGCGTAGGTGACGTCGGCGATGACGTTCGACGCCGGCGTCTGCGCCAGGGGCGCCTCGTTCGGGAGCGCGTAGGTCCGGCCGGCGAGCGTCTGCGGCAGCGTCGATGGGCGGACCGGCCGCTGCACCACGAGGTAGGCGCCCTGCCACCCGCGGGTGGGAAGCCGGCGACGCCGGCCATCGATCCGCGCCGTGACCGCCCGCGCCCGCGGGCCGAGCAGCCCGGCATCGACCGTCCGCGTCGTCGCCGCCGGGCAGAACAGCCGCGTGCTACCGGCCGAGTCGTACCAGCAGGGCGCCGGCGTCCCGGCGGTCGTCAGGATCGCGTGGGTGGCGACGAACGCGGCGCCGGCGCCGTCCTGGGGGACGCACGTCGTGGCCTGTGCGGCCGGGGTCGCCGGCAGCGGGTGGAAGCGACCGGGCTGGACGTTGCGGCCGTCGCCGACACCGGTGAGGGCCAGCACGCCAAGCCGGCCGTCCTGGACCCGTCCGACCTGCACACAGCCATAGCCGCGG
>DATDMD010000156.1:0-2788 GCA_036518975.1 Baekduia sp. | reverse complement strand
GCGGCGCGCGTCGCGTTCACCACCGGCGCGGCGGGCGTGCACCGGGCGGGTGTCGCGCACCGGCTCGACGGCGTGCCGGTGCCGCTCCGAGCGGTGCTTCAGTCAACGCGTCCAAGTGATGAGGAGGTGCTCGTGGCGATCGCCGAGCGGGTGGCCCGGCTCCGGGACGGTGCGGCATGACGCTGCGGATCGCCGGCGGGCGCGTCTACGACCCGGCCAACGACGTGGCCGGCGCGGAGCGCGACGTCTGCCTGAGCGACGGCAAGGTGGTCGCCGACGTGCCCGACCACGCCGCGCGGATCGACGCGCGCGGCATGGTCGTGATGCCGGGCGGCGTCGACATCCACGCCCACATCGCCGGCCCGGCGGTCAACGCCGCGCGCCGCCTGCTGCCCGAGGAGCACCGCGGCGACGTCCACGAGTCGTCCGCGGTCATGCGCTCGGGCACCGGCGGCACGGTGCCGTCGACCTTCGTCACCGGCTACCGCTATGCCTTGCTCGGCTACACGACCGTCGTCGAGGCCGCGGCGCCGCCGCTGGCCGCGCGCCACGTCCTCGCCGAGCTGCGCGACACGCCGATGATCGACGCCGCGTTCCTTGTGCTCATGGGCAACAACGTGGCGCTGTTCGACCTGATCCGCAGCGATCCGGCGCGCGTGCCCGACGCGATCGCCTGGTGGCTGGAGGCGACGGGCGGCTACGGGGTCAAGCTCGTCAACCCGGGCGGCGTCGAGCGCTGGAAGCGCGGCGACGGCGACGTCACCTCGCTCGACGACGACGTCGCCGGCGTCACGCCCCGGCAGGTGCTCGAGGCGATGGCCGGAGCGGTGCAGGGGCTGGGGCTCCCGCATCCCGTCCACGTCCACTGCAGCAACCTCGGCGTCGCCGGGAACTGGCGCACCACGCTCGACACGCTGCGCACCCTGGAGGGCCGGCCGGCCCATCTCGCGCACCTCCAGTTCCACGCCTACGGCGGCAAGCCCGGCGGGCGCCCGCGCTCGCGCGCGCCCGACCTCGCCGAGTACCTGGGCGCGCATCCCGAGTTCAGCGCGGACGTCGGCCAGGTGATGTTCGGGGACGCCCTGACGGTGACCGCGGACGCGCCGCTCTCCGAGCAGCTGCGTGACGTCACCGGCGGCAAGTGGGTGAACGCCGACACCGAGGTCGAGACCGGCTGCGGCATCGTGCCGTTCACCTACCGCGAGAAGAACTACGTCCACGCGCTGCAGTGGGGCATCGGGCTCGAGCTCTTCCTCCTCAGCCGGGACCCCTGGCGGCTCGTGCTGTCGACGGACCACCCGAACGGCGGCTCGTTCCTCAGCTACCCGCGGCTCATCCGCCTGCTCATGGACCGCGACTTCCGCAACGAGCAGCTGCGGCGGGCGAACCAGCGCGCGATCCAGCGCACCGTGCTGCTCGACGACCTCGACCGCGAGTACACGCTCGAGGAGATCGCGATCGTCACCCGCGCCGGACCGGCGCGGCTGCTCGGCCTGCGCGACAAGGGCCACCTGGGCGCCGGCGCGGACGCCGACGTCACGATCTACGACGACCGCGCCGACCGCGAGGCGATGTTCGCCACGCCGCGCTACGTGATCAAGGGCGGCCGCGTGATCGTGCGCGACGGCGAGCTGGTCGACGCGCTCGCCGGCGACCTGCTGCGCGTCGCGGCGCCCTACGACCCTGCCGTCGACGACGTCCTCCGCGCCCGGTTCGAGGAGCGCTACAGCGTGCAGTTCGACAGCTACCCCGTGCGCGAGCCGTGGCTGCTCGAGCCCGCACGGCGCGTCGCCGCGGGGCGGGCGGCCTGATGCGCCTCTACGACGCGGAGGTCGTGGACACGTTCGCCGAGGCGTTCACGATGTGGGGCGCGCGGATCGTGATCACCGCCGCGACGCCCGGCTGGGCGGACCACGCCGCGCGCTCGCTCACCGGGTTCGCCACGTCGGTGATCGGGTGCAAGTGCGAGGCCGGGATCGAGCGCGGGCTCGACGCGGCCGAGACCCCGGACGGGCGCCCCGGCGTGTCGGCGCTGCTGTTCGCGACCGACGCGGAGGGGCTCGCCAAGCGGCTCGTCGAGCGGGTCGGCCAGGCGGTGCTCACCTGCCCGACCACCGCGTGCTTCAACGGCCTCGACGCTGCGGACGACGACGTCGCCGTTGGCGGCCAGCTGCGCTTCTTCGGCGACGGCTGGCAGGCGAGCAAGGTGCTCGCCGGACGGCGGTATTGGCGGATCCCGGTGATGGAGGGCGAGTTCCTGGTCGAGGACCGCTTCGGGATCGTCAAGGGCGTCGGCGGCGGGAACCTGATCTTCCTCGCCGACGACGCGGCCACGGCCCTGCGCGCGGCCGAGGCGGCGGCCGCGGCGATGGGGCCGGTCGCGGGCGCGATCCTGCCGTTCCCGGGCGGGATCGCGCGCAGCGGCAGCAAGGTCGGGTCGCGCTACTCGGGGCTGCCCGCGTCGACGAACGACGTCCTGTGCCCGACGCTGCGCGCGCAGGTCGCCGACAGCCAGGTCCCCAGCGGCGTCGCGTCGGTGTTCGAGATCGTGATCGACGGGCTCGCGCCCGATCCGGTGCGCGAGGCGATGCGGCGCGGGCTGGACGCTGCGGCGCGCGCCGGCGCGCGGCAGATCACGGCCGGCAACTACGGCGGCAGCCTCGGGCAGCATCACTTCCACCTGAAGGAGCTGGTCCCGTGACGCTCACGCTGACCCTGCGCGCGGCGCCGGCCGCGCCGGTGCTCGCGGAGGCGCTGCGCCCGGACCGGCTCGCCGGGCTGAGCCGGG
>DATDMD010000155.1:0-54716 GCA_036518975.1 Baekduia sp. | reverse complement strand
TTCGCGGTGGCGACGGTCGTCATGATCCTGGCGTTCCTGCTGGCCTGGTTCATCCAGGAGAAGCCGCTGCGCCAGACCGTCGAGACGTCGGCTGGGCTGGGCGAGTCGTTCTGCGCGCCGGTCGACACGGACTCGCTGCGCGAGATCACGCGCGGGCTGACGCGCCTGGTCGGCCGCGAGCGCCCGCTGGAGTTCCTGGAGGGCGCCGCCGGCCGCGCCGGGCTGGACCTGTCGCCGAGCGCGGCGTGGCTGCTCCTGCGCGCCGGCGCCCCCGACGCGCCCGCGGACGTGCGGTCGTTCCGCGAGCGCCCGCAGGTGGACCCCGGGCGCTTCGACGCCGCGTTCGGCGAGCTCGTCGCGCGCGGCCTGCTGCGCGACGACGGCCGCGGGCTGACGACCGCCGGCGTCGCGACGCGCGACCAGCTCGTCGCCGCGCGCACCGACTGCCTGCGCAGCCTGATCGACGACTGGGAGCCCGACGAGAACCCGGAGCTCGATCCGCTCGTCCGGCGCCTGGCCGTGGAGCTCGACCGGCCGCCGGCTACAGCTTGACCAGCATCTTGCCGACGTTGGCGCCGCGCAGCAGGTCGATGAAGGCCTGCGGCGCGTTCTCCAGCCCGTCGACGATCGTCTCGTGGAACTTGATCCGGCCCTCGCGCACGGCCGGCCCGATCTCGGCGTGGAGGTCAGCGAGCCGGTCGAAGTGGTCGCTGACGATGAAGCCGCGCAGCGTCAGCCGCTTGCCGATCGCCAGCGGGAGGTTGCGCGGCCCGGGCGCCGGCTCCGTCATGTTGTACTGGCTGATCGCGCCGCACAGCGCGACGCGCCCGTAACGGCGCAGCGCGCCGATCGCCGCCTCGAGGTGCTCGCCGCCGACGTTGTCGAAGTACAGGTCGATGCCCTCCGGCGCGGCCTCGCCGAGGAGCCGCGCGACCGGACCGTCCTTGTAGTTGAAGGCCTTGTCGAACCCGAGGTCGTCGATCAGGTGCGCGACCTTCTCCGGCGAGCCCGCGCTGCCGATCACGGTGTGCCCGCGCAGCTTGGCGATCTGCCCGGCGAGCGAGCCGACCGCGCCGGCGCCGCCCGAGACGAAGACGATGTCCTCGTCCTTCAGCGCGGCGATGTCGAGCAGCCCGACGAACGCGGTCAGGCCCGTCATGCCCAGCACGCTGAGGAACGCGGACTCCGGGAGCCCGTCCGCGTCCACCGTCCGCGCGTGCGCGGCCGGCAGGATCGCGTGCTCCCGCCAGCCCAGCTGATGCATGACCACGTCACCCGGCGCGAACCCCTCCGCGTTGGAGACCACCACCTCGCCGACCGCGCCTCCGTCGAGCGGCTGGTCGAGCGCGAACGGCGGCAGGTAGGACTCGGCGTCGTTCATCCGCCCCCGCATGTAGGGGTCGACCGACATGTAGGTGTTGCGCACCAGCAGCTCGCCCTCGGCCGGATCCGGCAGCTCGACCTCGACGAGCCGGAAGTCCGACAGCTTGGGCTCGCCATGCGGCCGGGCGGCGAGGTGGATCTCACGAGTGACGGTGGGCATGGCCGCGATCCTACGGCGCGGCCATCCGCCCGTCGCCGGCGCGTTCCGAGAACACGACGGCGTGCGCGGTGGACAGCGCGGTCGCGATCGCTCCGAGGAGGATCGCGTCCGCGCCGAGGGTCGAGAGCGTGACGGGTGGGCGCAGTGGTGTGAGGGCGGAGACGGCGGCTTCGAGGGACGGAAGGAGCAGCGCCGCGTTGGCGCCGATGCCGCCGCCGAGGACGATGACCGCGGGGTCGATGATCGCCGCCACGGCCGCCACGACGACGGCCAGGCGCTCGGCCTCGCGCTCGACGGTCGCCAGCGCGATCGCGTCGCCCGCCTGGGCGGCGTCGAAGATCCGCTCGGCGGTGACCGTGCCGGTCAGGCCCATCTCGCGGCCGGTCCGGACGAGGCCGCCGGCGGCCGCCGCCTCCTCCAGCGCGCCGCGCGAGCCGCCCGCCGCGCCGGCGCCCAGGCCGCCCCCGCCCCCGCCCCCGCCGGCCAGCGGCAGGAAGCCGACCTCGCCCGCCGCGCCCGTCGCGCCGCGGTGCAGCTCGCCGCCGACCACGATGCCCATGCCGACGCCGGTGCCGATCGACAGGTACACGAAGTCGTCGACCTCGCGCCCGCGCCCATAGGCGCGCTCGCCGAGCGCGGCCAGGTTGATGTCGTTGTCGACCGACAGCGACGCGGTCAGCGCGCCGCGCAGCTCGTCGACCAGCCCGGCGCGGCCCCAGCCGGGCAGGTTCGGCGCGTAGCGCAGCCGGCCCGTCGCGGGATCGAGCACGCCCGGCGAGCCGACGACCGTGTGGACGACGTCGTCCCACGCCACGCCGGCCTCGGCGACGACCTCGTGCGCCAGCCCGCGCACGCGCTCGACCAGCGCGCCCGCCGACCGCGCGCGGTTGCGCTCGTCGCGGCGCCCGACGACCTCGCCGGCCAGGTCGGCGACCGCGACCCGGACCCAGGACCGGCCGACGTCGACGCCGGCGACGTAGGCCGCCGCCGGGTTGACCTCGTACAGCGACGCGCTGCGGCCGCGCTCGCCCACGCGCTGGCCGGCCGTGCGCACGAGCCCGGCGCGCTCCAGGTTCGCGAGCGCCTGGCCGACCGTGGGCTTGGAGACGCCGGTCGCCGCCGCCAGCTCCGCCCGCGACGCCGGGCCTCCGACGCGCAGCCGCTCGAGCACCGCGCGCTCGTTGATCGCGCGCAGGAGCCGCGGACGTCCCGGGCGCAGGTGCTCGTCGGCGGCCATCGGCGCAAGCGTACACGGCGTTCGGCAAGGTTCTTCCCGAATGGCCTTGACGCCGTCGCAATTCGGAAAGTAGGTTTCTTTTCTCTAGCCCATGCCGGTTCCCGACCCCTCCCCGGACTTCGTCCTGGCCCTCGACTTCGGGGGCACCAAGTGCGACGTGGCGACCGCCGCGCTCGACGGCACGGTCCTGCTGTCCCAGCGCCTGGACACCGACGCCGCCCACGGCGCCGAGCAGGCCGTCGAGCGCGCGCTGACGACCGCGCGCGAGCTGCGCGACGCGACGACCGCCGACACCGGCGGGACGCTCGTCGCCGCCGGCGCCGCCTCGCCCGGCATCGTCCTCGACGACCGCATCCTGCTCGCCCCCAACGTCCCAGGCTGGCACGACCTGCCGCTGGCGACGCGCATCCGGGACGGGCTGGACCTCGACGCCGACCGCGTCGTGACCGCCACCGACGTCAAGGCCGCCACGCTGGCCGAGGCGCGCTGGGGCGCCCTGCGCGACGCCGACCCCGGCGTCTTCCTCAACGTCGGGACCGGCCTGGCCGCGGGGATCGTCGTCGGCGGCGCGGTGCTCGGCGGCGCCAACGGCGCGGCCGGCGAGATCGGCTACGCGCTGCGCTCCACCGCCGACGCGCACGGCGCGTTCGACGGCCACGCGCCGCTCGAGGAGCACGCCGGCGGCCGCGCGATCGGGGAGCGCGGGAGCGCCCTCCTGCGCCGTCCCGGCCTCTCTGCCGCCGACGTCCTCGCCAGCGACGACCCCACCGCGCAGGCGCTCGTGGCCGAGGCGCTCGACGAGCTCGCCGTCCACGTCGCGAACCTCGCGGTCCTGGTCGACCCCGCGCGCATCGCGGTCGGCGGCGGCCTCATGCACAGCGCCGACCGCGTCCTGGACGCCCTCCGCGCCCGCGTCCGCCAGGCCGCCCCGTTCCCGCCCGAGGTCGTCCCCGCGCGCTTCGTCCACGACGCCGCCCTGCGCGGCGCGCTCGCGCTGGCGATCGACACCACCAACAACGTCCCGACCAACGCCCCCATCACCCTGATCCACCGAGGAGGAGCAGCACGATGATCCCGACCCCGAGACGCGCGCTCGCCGCGCTCGCCTGCGTGGCGGCCACCGCGGGCCTGGCCGCCTGCGGCAGCGACAGCAGCGACGACGCGAGCGGCGGCAGCACGACCACCGCGGCCAAGAGCGCCTCCGGCGGCAAGGGCGGCACGATCGCCCTCCTGCTGCCCGAGACCAAGACCACGCGCTACGAGCTGCACGACCGTCCGAGCTTCGTCGCCAAGGTCCAGGCCCTGTGCCCGGACTGCAAGATCGACTACGCCAACGCCAACCAGGACCCGGTCCGCCAGCAGCAGCAGGCGGAGGCCGCGATCACCAAGGGCGCCAAGGTCCTGGTGCTCGACGCGGTGGACGCCAAGGCCGCCGTCGCGACCGTCAACCGCGCCAAGGGGGCCGGGATCCCGGTCATCGCCTACGACCGCCTGATCACGGGCGCGCCGATCAGCTACTACGTGTCGTTCGACAACGTGAAGGTCGGCAAGCTGCAGGCGCAGACGCTCGTCGACAAGATCGGCGCCGCCGGCAAGGGCAAGTCCATCGTGATGATCAACGGGTCGCCGACCGACCCCTCGTCCGGGGACTACAAGAAGGGCGCGCACAGCATCCTGGACACCGCGCAGGTCAAGATCGGCAAGGAGTACGACACGCCGGACTGGTCGCCCGACAAGGCGCAGCGCGAGATGGAGCAGGCGATCACGGCGCTCGGCAAGGGCAAGATCGTCGGCGTCTACTCGGCCAACGACGGCATGGCCTCGGGCGCGATCGCCGCGATGAAGGGCAACGGCATCGACCCGAAGACGCTGCCGACCACCGGCCAGGACTCCGAGGTCGCCGCCCTCCAGCGCATCCTCGTCGGCGAGCAGTACATGACGATCTACCTGGCCATCAAGAAGCAGGCCGAGACGTCGGCGGAGATCGCCGTCGCCCTCGCCAAGGGGCAGGACGTCCCGTCCGGCCTCGTCAACGCCAAGACCGACAACGGCGCCGGGCAGATCCCGTCCGTCCTCCTGGCCCCCACCGCGGTGACCAAGGACAACATCAAGGACACGATCATCGCCGACCAGTTCCTGACGCCGCAGGAGATCTGCATCAACAAGTACGCCGCGGCCTGCAAGGACGCCGGCATCGAGTAGCAGGACGGAGACCGGGAGGGTCCGGAGTCGGACATGTCGCCGCCATATGACCGGGGGTTGGGCACATGGACGGGCATGAACCGACTTCTTGCCCTCTTCGCGGCGGCCGCGGCCCTGGCCGTGACCGTCGCGCCGGTCGCCTCCGCGCAGGACGCCACGTCCATCCCGGCGCCGACCCCGGTCCTGACCAAGATCGGCAGCACGCCGATGATCGAGCTCAACGACGGCGGCGGCGGGCTGCCGTATCTCGGCACGACGACCTCCTACAACGCGGGCGATCTGAAGGCCGCCCTGACCAGCTTCCACGACTCGGGCGTCTACGACACCGAGATCGCGCAGATCGACGGCCTGGCCGCCAAGTACGTCACCAGCAGCGGGCACCAGTGGAAGGTCGCGACCGTCAAGCACGCGACCAAGGCGCGGACCCGCGCGCGCGCCGCGCACAACGGCAACGGCAACGCGGGCGGCAACGGCAACGGCCACGGCAGTCAGTGGTGGAACCAGAAGCCGGCGATCGTCTTCGACATCGACGAGACCGCGCTGTCCAACTACTCGGCGATCGTCGCCGACGGGTTCGTCTACGGCCCCAAGTCCCAGGCCGAGGCCACCGACGAGATCGGCACGGCGATCAAGCCGACGCTCGACCTCTACAACCTGGCCAAGTCGAAGGGCATCACGCCGTTCTTCGTCACCGGCCGCCCGGAGGCGCAGCGCGCGCCGACCGAGGACAACCTCAAGCGCGAGGGCTACGCCGACTGGAAGCAGCTCTTCCTGAAGCCGGCCGGCTTCAGCGGCACGACCGTCCAGTACAAGACGGGCGCGCGCACGCAGATCGAGCAGCAGGGCTACCACGTCGTCGCCTCGGTGGGCGACCAGTACAGCGACCTCGCGGGCGGCCACGCCGACACCGCGTTCAAGCTGCCCAACCCCTTCTACTTCCTGCCCTAGGGGCAGGTTGTAGGACTACCCGGAAGACGACCCCGGGTCGCCGGCGCGCGGAGCGAGCGCGCCGGCCCCGAGGCCGAACAGCGCGGTGAGCACGGCGACGACCACGAACGCGGCGGGCAGCGACGACAGCTGCGCGATCCCGCCGATCGTCCCGGGCGCCGCCAGGCCCGCGCCGTAGGCCACGGTGGCGACGGCCGCGATCCCCTGCCCCGCGTGCGGCACCGCGCGGCCGCCGGCCGCGAACGCCAGCGGGACGACGACCGCGATCCCAACCCCGATCAGCGCGAAGCCGGGGATCCCGAGCAGCGGCGTGCGCGCGACGACGACCAGCAGCGCGCCGGCCGTCGCCGCGAGGCTCCCGGCCCGGACGGTCGGCACGACGCCGATCCACGCCACGACGCGGTCGCCGACCAGGCGGCCCGCGGCCATCGCGCCCGCGAACGCGGCGTAGGCCGCCGCGGCGGTGGCGGCGCTCGTCCCGACCACGTCGCGCAGGTAGACCGCGCACCAGTCCGCGCTGGCGCCCTCGGCGAAGACCGCGCAGAAGCCGACGAGCCCGATGAGCAGGACGGGTCGCGACGGCCAGGCCAGGCGCGGCGGATCGGCGTGCGCGCTCGACGTGCTGGCGGTGGCCGCCCGCGGCAGCCGGCGCCCCGCGACCAGCGAGACGACGAGCAGGACGAGCGCCATCGCGCCGAGATGCGTCCGCGCGTCGACATGGCCCCGCGTGGCCAGGACGCCGAGCGCCGCGCCGGCCAGCCCGCCGACGCTCCAGGCGCCGTGCAGCCCGGACATCAGCGGCCGGCCCGCGCGCTCCTCCAGGCCCAGCCCGAGCGTGTTCATCGCGATGTCGGCCATCCCGGCGGTCGCGCCGAAGACGAGCATCGCGACCAGCAGCCACGCGTAGGACGGCGCCAGCGCCGGCAGCGCCAGGGCCAGCGCGAACGCGCCGATCAGGACGCGCGCGACCGTCCTACCGTCGAAGCGGTGGACGAGCGTCCCCGTGATCGGCATCGCCACCAGCGCGCCGAGCGCCGGCATCAGCAGCGCGAGCCCCAGCGCCCCCGCGCTCAGGCCGAGGTGGTCGCGGATCCAGGGGATGCGCGTCGCGAACGCCCCGTTGGCGGCGCCGTGCACGGCGAACAGCGCGGCCACCGCGACGCGCTCGGAGCGCCATTTCTTGCGGGCGCAATCATCTGCTATAGTTGCGTCAGCAACCAATCTTTCCGACTCCCTTGGAGGGTGTCCACCATGCGGCTCGAGGGCCTCCATCACATCACCATGATCACCGGCGACGCCCAGGCCAATGTGGCGTTCTACGCCGATGTCCTCGGTCTGCGCCTCGTCAAGAAGACCGTCAACTTCGACGACCCGAGCGCGTACCACCTCTACTTCGGGGACGAGGCCGGCGCGCCCGGCTCGATCCTCACCTGGTTCGAGTTCGCCGGCGCCGCGCCGGGCCGGGCCGGGATCGGAATGATCCACACGCTGCAGCTCGGCGTCCCGACGAGCGCGTCGCTCGACTTCTGGGAGCAGCGCCTGAAGGCTCGCGGCGCCAACCCGACGCGGGTCTCCGAGCGGACGCTGCGCGTCGCCGACCCCGACGGCCTCGGCCTCGAGCTCGTCGTCGCCGACGACGGCAACCCGCCGCTGCAGGCGGTCCACCCCGAGGTCCCGGCCGAGCACGCCATCACCGGCCTGGAGGGCGCGCGCGCCTACTCGATGTTCCACGGCGTCGAGGAGAAGGTCCTGACCGAGGTGCTCGGCTTCGAGCACCAGGGCGGCGGCGAGTACCGCGTCCAGGGCGCGGACCGCCACTTCCACTGGGCCTACGACGAGGCGCCGTCGACCGCGCCGCGCTCCGGCGCGGGCACCGTCCACCACATCGCGTGGGCGTCGCAGGACGACGACCACGTCAAGTGGCAGGAGCGCGTCCGCGAGGCCGACGGCTACGTGACCGAGGTCATCGACCGCGACTACTTCAACGCGATCTACTTCCGCGAGCCGCGCGGCGTGCTGTTCGAGATCGCCACCATGTCGCCCGGCTTCGCGACCGACGAGGACCCCGCGCACCTCGGCGAGGAGCTGCGCCTCCCCAAGCAGCACGAGCACCTGCGCGCCCAGCTGGAGCGCTCTCTGCACCCGGTCGTCAACCCGCGAAGCAAAGTCACCGCATGACCACCCAGTCCTCGTTGACCTACCAGGAGCGTCCGGCCGCCGGAGAGGCGACCGGGCTCCTGGTGCTCCATCACGGCCGCGGCGCCGACGAGCACGACCTGCTCGGGCTCGCCGACGTGCTCGACCCCGAGCGCCGGCTGCACGTCGTCACCCCGGGCGCGCCGCTGACGGTCCCGGGCTGGCCGGGCAAGCACTGGTACATGGTCCCGCGCGTCGGGTTCCCGGACCCGGACACGTTCTGGGCCAGCCACGCTCGGTTGGGCGAGTTCCACGACCAGCTGTGGGAGCGCACGGGCCTGACGCCTGAGCAGACCGTCTTCGGCGGGTTCTCGATGGGGTCGGTCATGTCCTATGCCTTGGGGCTGGACGCGTCGCGGCCGGCGCCGGCGGGGCTGCTGATCTTCAGCGGCTTCGTGCCGACCGTCGAGGGCTGGACGCCGGACGTCGCGGGCCGCGCCGCCGGCGGGCTGGGCGCGTTCGTCGCCCACGGCCGGCGCGATCCGGTCATGGACGTGCAGTTCGCGCGCGACGCCCGGGCGCTGCTGGAGTCCGGCGGGGTCGACGTCGAGTACCACGAGTCCGACGCGGCGCACCACATCGACCCCGCCCACGTGCCGGCGGCCGCCGCCTGGCTGGGGCGGACGCTCGGATGACGACCGGCTGGACCCAGCACGAGGCCGACGCCTGGATCGGGCTGCTCGAGACGCACAAGCAGCTGACGCGGGCGCTGGACGCCGAGCTCGACGCCGCGCACGGCCTCGGGCTCTCGACGCTGGAGCTGCTGGGGCGGCTGTCGGCGGCCGGCGACGAGTGGCCGCGGCTGAGCGTGCTGGCGCGCGAGACGGGGCTGTCGCTCTCGCGCGTCTCGCGCCACATGGACGCGCTGGAGCGCCGCGGCCTCGTGCAGCGGCGGAAGTGCGAGACCGACTCGCGCGCGGTCGAGGCGGCGCTGACCGAGCGCGGGCGTGAGGTCGTCGCCGCGGCCGAGGCCGCGCACGCCGCGGCGGTGCGTGAGCGGTTCCTGTCGCGCTTGAGCGACGAGGAGGCGGCCGTGCTGGCGCGGGTGTTCGCGCGCTTCGCGCCGCGGGCGGCGGCGGCGTGCGACGCGGTCAAGCCGGAGGCTGATCCGGATCCGGCTCCGGCGGGAACTCCGCCAGCGCCCACGCGGGCGTGAGCTCCTGGCGCGTGTAGGGCCGGCCGGCGATCAGCACGTACTCGCCGGTGCGCGGGTCCATCGGCAGCTGGCGCTCGACCGGATACCACTCGTTGTGGTCGCGGACGAGGTCGTTGACGTCGTCGAACGACCGGCGCTGCACGAGCGCGCGCCACTCGTCGGCGAAGCGCCGCGCGTCGTTGCCGCACTGCTCGCGCAGGTAGGCGTAGTCGTCCGCCAGCCGTGTGCGGTGCAGGCGGGTGCCGGCCTCGATGTCGCGCAGGCGCTCCATCCAGCGCGGCATGACGGCGCCGCGCAGGTAGTTCTCGACGCTGCGCTCGCGCTGGAGCTCCTCGGTCGGGATCGGCCGGCCGTGGCGGTCCTCGCCGTCCAGGCTGCGGGCGACGCGCTTCTCGACCGGTGAGTAGTTGGGGCGGTCGCTGCTCACCCAGGTCACGTTAGCGACCGCGGTGGCGAGGTCTGCCCACGCGTCGCCGGTTAAACGTTGCGATTCTCACCTTGACTTTTCGTTGAGCGGCTGGGCAGGATCGAGCCTCACCGCCATCCGTCCTCGAGGAGCCGTCATGCCCGACTTCCTGCCCGACGACCAGATCGATCCGAACCTCGCGCTCGACGAGATCCAGGGCAACATCCTGGCGGGCTTCAACAAGGACCACGAGGCGCTGATCTTCGTGCGCTTCGGCGCGATCGAGCCGGCGAAGACGTGGGTGGGGAGGCTCGCGACCCGGGTCGCGACATCGAAGGAGGTCATCGCGTTCAACCGCCTGTTCAAGGCGGTCAACGGGCGACGCCAGGATCCCGACGACACCGACACGGTCCAGGCGACCTGGACGAACATCGCCCTCACCGCCGCCGGGATCGCCAAGCTCGGCGGCGACACCACCGGGATGGACGCCTCGTTCCTCACCGGCATGGCGGCGCAGTCCGCGCGGCTCGGCGACGGCGAGGGCGCCGCGAGCACGTGGGTGGTCGGGACCCCTGACGACCAGGTCGACGCGCTGGTGATCATCGCCTCCGACCGCCGCGACGACCTGCATCGCGCGATCGCCCACGAGCTCAAGCACCTCGCGGCTCACGGCGTCCTGGTCACGTTCGTCCAGGAGGGCCACACGCGCAGCGACGAGCCGGGCCACGAGCACTTCGGCTACAAGGACGGCGTCTCGCAGCCTGGGCTGCGCGGGCTGCACGCACCGAACCCGGCCAACCCCGATCAGGGCGACCTCGGCTCCGACCTGCTTGCGATCGGCGAGTTCGTCCTCGGCTACGGGACGCAGCCCGGCGCGGACGAGACACCGCCGCCCACCGACGTCTACAACCCGTCGACGCCGCAGGAGCCAGGCGGGCCGGCGTCCGAGTCCGGGCCGCCCTGGACCAGGAACGGGTCCTACTACGTGTTCCGGCGCCTGCGCCAGGACGTGCCGGCCTTCCAGGCCGGGATCGACCAGGCGGCGTCGGAGGTCGGCGTGACGCCGGACGCGATGGGCGCGATCGTGATCGGGCGGTACAAGAGCGGGGCGCCGCTGGAGATCACCGGACGCGTGAGCACCGATCCGGGGCTGGACGACCTGTCGCTCGTCGGCGACGACATCAACAACTTCGAGTACGCGGAGGCCGACGCCGACGGCCACGTCGTCCCGCACGCGTCGCACATCCGCAAGACCTACCCGCGCGACTCGCAGACCCCGGGCGGGGGCGAGCCCGACACGCAGCGCCATCGCCTGCTGCGCCGCGGCATCCCGTACGGCCAGTCCTACCACCACGGCGCGCCGCCGTCCGGGCCCAACGGCCGCGACGCCGCGTTCCCGCTCGATCGCGGGCTGCTGTTCCAGTGCTACGGGCGCTCGATCACCGACCAGTTCGAGCTCGTCTCCGAGTCGTGGGTCGCCAACAAGGACTTCACCGAGCCCGAGGACGGCGTCGACGGCGTGCTCAGCGAGGGCCCGATGAAGGTCCCGCCGGACCACGCCGTGACGCTCCAGCGCTTCGTCACCGCGACCGGCGGCGAGTACTTCTTCTCGCCCTCGGTGACCGGACTGCAGACCTTGGCCAGGACTTGATTGAGTTCGGCGCATCGCTTCCTACGACGCCGTCATAGTCGGCGGCGGCCACAACGGGCTGGTCGCCGCGGCGTACCTCGCGCGGGCGGGCCGGCGCGTGCTGCTGCTGGAGCGCCGGGACGAGCTCGGCGGCGCCGCCGTCTCGGAGGTCGCGTTCCCGGGCGTGGAGGCGCGGCTGTCGCGCTACGCGTACCTCGTCAGCCTGCTGCCGCGGACGATCGTCGACGAGCTGGGGCTCTCGCTGGAGCTGGTGCGCCGGCGGGTGTCGTCCTACACGCCGGACCCGCGGGCCGGCGGGCGGCGCGGGCTGCTGGTGGACCGGCTGGACCCGGAGGCGACGCGGGCGTCGTTCGCGGCGGTCAGCGGCGGCGACGGCGCGGGCGCGGCCGCGCTGGCGGCGTGGGAGAAGGTGTACGGGTTGACGGCGCGGGTCGCCGAGGCGGTCTTCCCGACGCTGCTGGAGCCGCTGCGCTCGCGGGAGGAGCTGCGCGCGGTCGTGGGCGACGACGAGGCGTGGCGGCTGTGCTTCGAGACGCCGCTGGGCGAGACGCTGGCGGCCGAGTTCGACGATGACCTGATCGCCGGCGTCGTGCTCACCGACGCGCTGATCGGGACGTTCGCGGGCGCGCGCGACGCCGACCTGCGCCAGAACCGCTGCTTCCTGTACCACGTGATCGGCGGCGGGACCGGGGACTGGGACGTGCCGGTCGGCGGCATGGGCGCTGTGTCGGGGGCGCTGGCGGGCGCGGCGCTGGGCGCCGGCGCGGAGCTGCGGACGGGCTGCGAGGTGACGGCGATCGACGGCGCCGGCCGGTCGGTGGCGTGGGTCGATGCGGGCGGCGCCGAGCACGAGGCCAGCGCGTCGTGGGTCCTGGTCAACGCCGCGCCGACCGAGTTGTCGCGGTTGCTCGGGCGGGACGGCGCCGGCGGTGAGGTGGTCGAGGGCGCGCAGTTGAAGGTCAACGTGTTGTTGTCGCGGTTGCCCCGGCTCGCCGACACGGCGGTCGACGGCGAGCGCGCGTTCGCGGGGACGTTCCACGTCAACGAGACGGCGTCGCAGCTGCAGCGGGCGTTCGAGGAGGCGGCCGCCGGGCGGATCCCGTCGCTGCCGCCGTGCGAGACGTACTGCCACTCGCTGACCGACCCCACCATCTTGGGTGAGGGGCTGCGCGCGAGCGGCGCCCAGACGCTCACGCTCTTCGGCCTGCACATGCCGGCGCGGCTGTTCGCGGGCACGGAGGCCGAGCACGACGCCGCGCGGGCCGCCGCCCTGGCGGCGACGCTGAAGTCGGTCGACGCCGTGTTGGCCGAGCCGTTGGACGACGTCGTGCTGCGGGACCCCGACGGCCGCCCGTGCATCGAGGTCCGGACGCCGCGCGACCTGGAGGCCGAGCTGCGGCTGCCGGGAGGCAACATCTTCCACCGCGACCTGTCGTGGCCGTACGCCGAGCGCGACGACGAGGTCGGCCGCTGGGGCGTCGAGACCGACGTTCCGGGCGTGCTCCTGTGCGGCGCGGGCGCGCGGCGGGGAGGCGGCGTGTCCGGGATCCCGGGCCGCAACGCGGCGATGGCCGTCCTGGGCTCTTAGCCCAGGAGCTCCGCCGCGAGGGCGGGGTGCGCGTCCAGCAGGCGCGCGAGCGTCCGGGCGTGCGCGCCGTCGATGAAGACCGCGACGCGGTCGGCCTCGCGCTGGGGCGTGTCCCAGGTCTCCAGCAGCTCGCGGACGTCCTGGTCGCCGGTCGCGGCCTCGGGGGCGATCACCTGGTCGCGCAGCGCCTGCCACGCGCCTTGGGAGATCCAGAGCGGCTCGAGCAGTGGCATGACGGGAGCCTACGCCGGTGGCCCGGAACTGGGAAGCGCGCCGGTTGCGCGGACGCAATGGTTGCACGAGCAACGGTTGTCTGCTACTCTTTCGAGACTGATCGAACTAAGGAGGTCTCCCCCATGAACGCTCCCTCCACTCTCCCGACCCCCATCTCGACCCCGAAGCCGTCGACCCGCCCGCGCCGGATCAAGCGCGGCGTCGTCGCCGGCTACATCCACGACATCTCCCCGCGCCACCGCGCCTCCGAGCGCCTGACGCCCTCCTCCATCTCGCTCCCCCACCCGGTCTCCACGCTGGTCGCGGCCTCCGAGCCGCAGCCGGCCTGACCCACCCCCACGACGGCGCCCGGCCGGCGGGCCAAGACGTTCAACCCGGCCGGGCGCTCGTCGTTGGGCGGCGACGATCACGCGCCGAGAAGGGCCGCGGGGATGACCGCGATGCCGTCGTCGCGCCGATACGCCGCCCCGCCCGTCGTCACGACCACCGCATCCAGGAGGTCGTCCCCGATCTGCCGCTGAAGCCAGTGCAGGTGCCGTACGGCGTCGTCCGGCGGTGTCGCGCTCAGCTTGACCTCGATGGCCACGACCCGTCCGTCGTCGCGCTCCACGATCAGGTCCACCTCGTGGTCGCCACGGTGCGTCCGCAGATGCCTGACGCTCGCCTCGGACGCCTGCGCGTACACGCGGACCGACAGCGTCACGAGGGACTCGAACAGCGCCCCGAGCAGCGTGCCGCCCCGCGGGATCACCGGACCAGGGGCGTCGCCGGCCAGCAACGACCGCGAGGACGCACCCAGCAGCCGCGCCGCCAGAGCGGGGTCGGCGAGCTGGTGCTTCGGCGGGAGCGCGAGCTCGGCGACGTGGTTGCGCGACGGCTTCCAGCCGTCCACCGTGTCCAGGATGAACAGCCGTTCCAGGACTTCCCGGTACGGCATCACCGTCTTGCGCGTGGGTGGGTTCGCGCTGCCCGCGCTGGCAGCGTCGCGGATCTTCTCGAACGACGTCGTGGTCGACGAGGCGGCGGCGTAGGCCCGCATCCACCGCAGCAGGCCGTCACGGTTGCGCACCGGATGCCCCAGCTCCGGGAAGTCACGGTCCACGATGCGCTGGATGTAGCTGTCGAGAGCGGTGCGCAGCGGACGGCCGCTGATCGAGCGCAGACCGGGAAAGCCCGACCGCAGGATCTCCTCCGTGTAGTCAGCGACGCCGATTGACGTCGTTCCGTCAACCGGCGGTCGTCCACCGTCGAGCAGGTCCGAGAGGCTGACGGTCGGCCGCTGCTCGAGGCGCTCCGCGAGCGACAGCGGACGCATCCGCACGCTGACGATGCGACCGCCGCCGGAGTGCGTGCCCGTGTCTCGAGGCGAGGCCGAGCCGGTCAGCAGGAACCGGCCCGGAGCGGCCCCTTGGTCGACCGCGCGGCGCACGCGATCCCAGATCGGAGGCACGTACGGCCACTCGTCGATGAGCACGGGCGGGTCGGTCTCCAGCAGCCGGTCGAGGCCGGCTTCCGCGACCGCTCGCTGGTCGGGATCGTCGAGCTGGTGGACCGAGCCGGCACGCCGGAGGGCGCTGGCGGTCTTGCCGACGGCCTTGGGTCCCTCGATCGCGACGGCGGGAAGCGCGTCGAGGAGCTCGCCGAGCTCGCCATCGACGACCCGCGGGTGATAGCGCGAGGACGCATCCATACTACAAGGATACACATTCGGGCAGATCTAAGATACAATTTCGGGCAACTCTGGGATACAGATGTCACGCCATCGGCAGCCGGATCAGCAGCGTCGTCCCACCACCGGCTGGACTGCTCAGCTGCAGCGTGCCCCCGAGCGCCCCGACCCGGTCGCTCAGCCCGATCAGCCCGGATCCGTGCTCGGGGTCGGCGCCCCCGATCCCATCGTCGCGGACCTCCACCCGCAGCAGCCCGTCCTCGGCGCGGACCGCCACGCTGGCGCGATCGGCGTGCGCGTGCTTGAGGACGTTCGTGAGCGCCTCGCTGATCACGAAGTAGGCGGTCGCCTCGACGCCGGCCGGCAGGCGGTCGACCGCCACGTCCAGGCTCACCGGCACCGACGCGGGAGACACGAGCGCCTCGATCCCGGCGCGCAGGCCGCCGTCGACCAGGGCGGTGGGGAGCACGCCGTGCGCGAGCTGGCGCAGCTCGAAGTTCGCCTGCTCGGCGTGCGTCAGCGCCTCGGCGACCAGCTCGACGCCGCCGGGGTCGCCGTCGCGCAGCGCCCTCAACGCGAGCTTGAGCTCGACCACCGTGTGCACGATCCGCTGCTGCGCCCCGTCGTGCAGGTCGCGCCGGATCTGCCTCCGGGTCTCGTCGGCGGCCACGGCGATCCGCGCCCGGGACGCCGCCAGCTCCGTCCGCGCCTGGCTGTTGGAGACCGCCATCGCCACCAGGTCGGTGAAGGACCCCAGGCGCGCCTCGGTGTCCGCCGGCAGCGGCTGCCGGGCCGACGAGGCCGCGATCATGGCGCCCCAGAGCCGCCCCTCGACGACGATCGGCGCCCCGACCGCCTGGCGCATGCCGAGCTTGCGGAGGGCGACGCCGAGCGGTCCGGTGGCGTCCTCGAAGCTGTCGATCCGAGCCGCGCGGCCGGTCTCGAACACCACCGTGCTGATGTTCCGCCCCTCGAGCTTCTCACGGTTGCCCACGGGGAAGTACTCCCGCAGCCGCCCCGAGATCGCGACCACCGTGCGCATCCCGTCGGGGTCGAAGCGGCTCATCGCCGAGGTGTCGAGGCCGAGGATCCGCTCGAGCTCGTCGGTGACGGTCGCGAAGACCTCCTCCGGCGGCGCCTCGCGCGCGACCAGCGTCGCCACGCGCCGCAGCGACGCCTGCTCGTCGGCCAGCTGGGCGAGGCCGGCCCGGCTCTCGGTGTTGGCGATCGCCGTCGCGACCAGCTCGGTGAACTCGGCGAGCCGGTCCTCGATGTGCTCCGGCAGCCCGGACCGGCCGGCGACGGCCGTCATCGCGCCCCAGACCGCGCTGCCGACGATGATCGGGGCGGCCGCGACCGCGCGCAGGCCGGACTGGCGACCGCCTTCGGCGATCGTGCCCGGCACCTGCGTGAAGTCGTCGATCCGCGCGGGGCGACCCGTCGTCAGCACCGGGACGAGAACCGTCGCCCCGTCGAGCGGCCAGCACGTGCCCGGCTGGAACGGATGCGGGCCCTCGCTCCACGTGCCGATCACGGTCGCGCTCGTCCGGTCCGTGTCGTAGCGGAACACCACCACCATCGGGAGGCCGATGACGCGGCCGACCTCCCGCGCGATCGCCGCGAAGACGTCGGCCGACGCCGCCCCGCCCGCCACCAGCGCCGCGATCCGCCGCAGCGCGTCGTCGCGCGCTCCGGGCACCGCCTCGTGCTCGCGCAGCTCGGCGAAGGCCACGACCGCGCCGCGGCCCTCCGGCATCTCGATCGCCACCGAGACGTGGGCGACCGGGACCATCGAGCCGTCGCGCCGGACGAACCAGTCGAGATCGCGCGCGACGGTCTGGCCCGTGGTCCGCGGAAGCCGCATCGGGCACTCCTCGGCGCTGTACGGCATCCCGTTCGGGTGCTTGTGGTGGATCGTGTCGTGGCTGCCGCGCCCGAGCAGCTCGTCCGCGCTGTCGTAGCCGAGGGCCGCGACGGCGGCCGGGTTGACGAAGCGGATCACGTCGTCGGGATCGACGACCCAGACCGGCTGCACGGCGGCCTCGCTCGCGGCGCCCAGGACCTCCTCGGCACTGACGCTCACGGCAGCGAGATCGGTCAGGGAATGGGGTGGCACGCGAAGCCTCCGACGCGACCCAGTCTAGGGACGCTCAGCGTGCCGACTCAAGAATCCCGAGCCGCCGGACGCCAGGCGGGCACCTTGCGGCGCCCCTTCCCGAGCCGCCTAGAACGAGCAGACCCCGGCTCCTTTTGGGAGCCGGGGCCTGTCCTGCTGAGGTGGAGACGGCGGGAATTGAACCCGCGTCCGCAACCGCGTATGGATGGCTTCTACGAGCGTAGTCGGCGCTCTGATCTCATCCTCCGGTCGCCTCGCCGACGGGGTTCCGGAGGACCAGCTCCCTAAGAGATGTCCCCGGTTCGGCAGGAGCGGGCCTCCCCGGGTGAGCCGGCATGTCTGATTCCGAAGCCTCGACGGCCGGCAGGCCGAGGGCGGAACCTCACTCGCTTAGCTAGGTGCTAAGCAGCGAGGGCGTACTCGTGAGAGTCCGCACATATGGTTTTCCCGGTGTTTTACGAGGCCTCCGGGACCTCGGCTCGCGACCACCCAGACGAAACCGGCCACGTCGAAGCCTGTCGTCCCCTGGGTGAATCGCTTCACAGTCTACCGCTCCGGGCGCAGCCCGAACACCTTCACGCGACCGCGCGACGGCGCGTGCCAGCGATCCGGACGCGGCTCCATCCCCAGCTTCTCGACCACGCGCAGCGACCGCGCGTTCTCCGGCGCCACGACGGCCACGATCTCGCGGAGCCCGCAGCGCTCGCCAAACCCGTAGGCGACCGCCGCGCGCGCCGCCTCGGTCGCCACGCCCCGCCCCCACGCCGCGCGCGCCAGGCGCCAGCCGATCTCGGCGGCCGGCGCGGCGTCGGCATCCACCATGAACGACGGCGACGTGAGCCCACAGAAGCCGAGCAGACCGCCGCCGCCATCCTTCCACTCCACCGCCCACAGCCCGTACCCGCGGTCGCGCCACTCGGCCTCGAAGCGGTCGACCAGCTCATCGCTCAACCCGCGCCCGAGCACGCGCCCGGAGCCGATCCAGCGCATGACCTCGGCATCGCCGTTGATCGCGGCCAGCCCGGCCCGATCCTCGGGCCTCCAGCGCCGCAGGCGCAGGCGTTCGGTCTCCACGCGGGCGACCGTAGCGCCAGCGGGCCCGCACTCACACCGGGTTCGACCCGCCGCTCCCGCTCCCGCCGCCGACCGCCTGCTTCGGCGACACCGCGCCCTTGGGCGCCGTGATCTTCGCGGTCTTGCCGAACCGACTCAACGTCGCGTCGCTCTTCTGCGTGACCGGCGGCCACTCGTCGTCGCACGCGCTGTCCTTCTTGCCGCCGGCCTTCGCCGGGCCGGACTGGACCTCGCGCACCGGCAGGCCGGTCCGCTCGTCGATCCACAGCTGGCCGGGCGCAGTGCCCGGCTTGTCGCCGGCGTCGGCCAGGACCACGACCTTCTGACCGCCCCCGACCGTCCTGACGCCCTTGTTGCTCAGCGTCCCCACGTGGCTGTCGAGGCACGACGCCAGGTGCTTGGGCGAGAGGTCGGCGAGCCCGGAGGTCGCGTCCTCCCCGGAGCTCGCGGGCATCTTGATCCACTTGCCGGCGAGCTTGGCGGCGATCGCCCGGGAGCTCTTGTCCCCCACCGACTTCCAGTAGCTCTCGTTCGCCTTGATGTACAGCGCGCTGGGCAGCGCGATCAGCCGCGCCGAGGCCTTGCCCCCGCTGATCGTGAAGTCGGCGGGCCCGGACGACGTGAACGTCCCGGCGATCTTCGTCGGCGCCTTGTCGCCCTTGTCGAGCTCCGTTCCGGCGACGTGGAGGCTCTTGACCTGGGCGAGCGCGGTCTTGGCCTTCGCCAGGACGTCTGCGGGCTTGGCGCTCCCGAGGTCGTCGGCGAGCGCGAGCGGCGCGCCGGTCGCCACGGCGGCGACCGACATGGTGAGGACTCCACAACGAACGAGACGCATGCCCATCGGCGTTCCCGATCGCCCGCCGTCGTATGCACCGCAAATTGAGACGCGGGCCCGGTCCCATGCTTGAGGGCCCGCTCGCTCTCGCGCCCCGCAGGGCGGCGGTGAACGGCTGGCGGCGCGGCCTCGCACCTCGGCGGCTGCGCTCTTCTCACGGGTCCGGTCCCGCGTCTTGCCGACGACAGTACGCCTGGCCGACCGCGAAAGTCAATGGCCGAACGGCACGGATCCGCACCGTGCGCGCAATATCGTGAGGGCCATGAGCACGACCGCACTTGAGAGCGTCGCCTGGGATCTCGACCCGCTCGTCGACGGCGAGGGCGCTGCCGGCGCCGACCGCCTCCTCGACGAGGCCGACCGCCGCGCCACCGCCTTCGCCGATCAGCACGCCGGGAAGGTCGCCGATCTCGACGGGCCGGGCCTCGTCGCGGCGGTCACCGAGCTCGCCGACATCGGCGACCTCGTCGGCCGCGCCGGCAACTACGCGATGCTGCGCTTCGCCGTCGACACCGCCGACCCCGCCAACGGCGCGCTGCTGCAGCGCGTGCAGGAGCTCGGGACCGGGATCGAGACCAAGCTCCTGTTCTTCGACCTCGAATGGGCCGCGCTGGACGACGCCCGCGCCGAGGAGCTGCTCGCCGCCGACGGCCTGGACAAGGCGCGCCACTACCTCCGCACCGCGCGGCGCTACCGCCCGCACCTGCTCACCGAGCCGGAGGAGAAGCTGATGGCCGAGAAGGCCGTCACCGGCCGGGACGCGTGGTCGCGGCTGTTCAGCGAGATCACGAGCGCGATCAAGGTCGACCTCGACGGCGCCGAGGAGCCCGTCGCGCTCGACGTCGCGCTCGCCCAGCTGATGTCCCCCGACCGCGAGCTGCGCGCCCACGTCGCCGAGCGCGTCAGCGCGGCGCTGGAGCCGACGCTCCGCACCCGGGCCTACATCTTCAACACGCTGATGGCCGACAAGGCCACCGACGACCGCCTGCGCTCGTTCCCGTCCTGGATCTCGTCGCGCAACCTCTCCAACGAGGCCAGCGACGAGTCCGTCCAGGCGCTGGTCGAGGCCGTCCGCGACAACTACGAGATCCCCCGCCGCTGGTACCGCCTGAAGGCGCGCCTGCTGGGGATCGACCGCCTCGCCGACTACGACCGCATGGCCGCGGTCGGCGGCGAGGAGGAGAAGGCCTATGACTGGGACGAGGCCAAGGACATCGTGTTGACGTCCTTCGGCGAGTTCTCCGACGTCCTGTCCGGCGGCGCGCGCCGCTTCTTCGACGAGCAGTGGATCGACGCGCCGGTCCGCCCCGCCAAGCGCGGCGGCGCGTTCTGCGCCTACACCGTGCCGACGGTGCACCCGTACGTGATGTTGAACTACACCTCGAAGCGCCGGGACGTGCTGACGCTCGCCCACGAGCTCGGGCACGGCCTGCACGCCTACCTCGCGCGCGACCGCGGCGTCTTCGAGCAGCACACGCCGCTGACGCTGGCCGAGACCGCGTCGGTGTTCGGCGAGACGCTCGTCTTCGCCCGGCTGCTGGAGGCCGCCGACACGCCGGAGTCGCGCCTGGCGCTGCTGGCCGAGAACATCGAGGGCTCGATCGCGACGGTCTTCCGCCAGGTCGCGATGAACCGCTTCGAGGACCTCGCGCACACCGCGCGCCGGACCGAGGGCGAGCTGAGCGTCGAGCGCATCGGCGAGCTGTGGACGCAGTCGCAGGAGGAGCTCCTGGGCGACGCGGTCGAGGTGACCGACGGCTACAAGTCGTGGTGGTCCTACGTCCCCCACTTCATCGGGACGCCCGGCTACGTCTACGCCTACGCCTACGGCCAGCTCCTGGCGCTGTCGGTGTACGGCAAGTACCTCAGCGAGGGGCCGGAGTTCGTCGACAAGTACATCGCCCTGCTCAGCGCGGGCGGCTCGAAGTCGCCGGAGGAGCTCGCGGCGATCGCCGGCCTGGACCTGACCGACCCGGGGTTCTGGCGCGCCGGCCTGGACCTGGTGCGCGACCAGCTGGAGCGCGCCGAGGCGCTGGCCGAAGAGGTCCTGGCCGCGCGGGACGGGGCGTGACGCGTTGAGCGACGACCGCTGGCTGCCGCCGCGCAACCCCGCCACGGACCCGCCCGTGGCGGAGGCGCCGGACGGCCTCGGCCCCGCGCAGCCGCGCCGCGCGGGCTGGCTCGGCCGCCTGGCCGGGCCGCTGGCGGCGGTCGTCGCGTTCTTCAGCAAGATCAAGTTGCTGCTGCTGGCGCTGACCAAGGTGAAGTTCTTGGTCACGGCCGGCTCGATGGCGGTGTCGATCGTCGCCTACGCCTCGCTGTGGGGCTGGCAGTTCGGCGTCGGGTTCGTGGCGCTGCTGCTCGTCCACGAGTACGGGCACGTGTTCCAGCTGCGGCGCGAGGGCGTGAAGGACGCGAGCGCGCCGGTCTTCATCCCGTTCCTGGGGGCGCTGATCTGGTCGAAGTCGCTGGGCGGGAACGCGGCCGCTGAGGCGCGCGTCGGGCTGGCGGGGCCGATCCTCGGCTCGGTCGGGGCGTTCGCGTGCGTCGTGTTGTACTGGTTGACCGGCGACGACTTCTGGCGTGCGCTGGCGTTCACGGGGTTCTTCCTCAACCTGTTCAACCTGCTGCCGGTCGGGTTCCTGGACGGCGCGCGGGCGGCCGCGGCGCTGTCGCCGTGGGTGTGGCTGCTCGGCGTCTTCGGGATGGTCGTGCTGGTGCTGACCGTGCCCAACCCCGTCGTCATCATCATCGCGGTGCTGGCGGTGTGGGAGACCTTCCGGCGCTTCCGCCAGTTCCGGACCGGCGACCCGGCGATCAAGGCCTATTACTCGATCGCGCGCCGCGACCGCATCGCGATCGCGGCGACCTACCTGGTGCTGATCGTGGCGCTCGTGGTCGCCATGGACGCGACGCACCTGGCGCGGACGCTCTAGCGGCCGACTTCGCGCAGGGCGCGCTGCACGTCGCGCGCCTGCTCGCGCTTCTTGATCGACTCGCGCTTGTCGAAGCGGTCCTTGCCCTTGGCGAGCGCGATCTCGACCTTGGCGCGCGAGTCCTTGAAGTAGATGCGCGTCGGGACGAGCGTCAGGCCGCGCTCGACGGTCCTGCCGGAGATCCGGTCGATCTCGCGGCGGTTGAGCAGCAGCTTGCGCGGCCGCTCCGGATCGTGGTTGTCGCGCGCCGCCGGGCCGTAGGGCGGGATGTGGACGTTGTAGAGCCACACCTCGCCGTCGCGGATGGTCGCGAACCCGTCCTTGAGCTGCGCGCCCGACTCCCGCAGCGCCTTCACCTCGGTGCCCTGCAGCACGAGTCCAGCCTCGAGCTTGTCGAGGAACTCGTACTTGTGCGACGCGCCGCGATTGCTCGCGACGTCACCGGGTGCCACCTTGCGCTTCTTGCCCTTCGCCATCCGGCGATCGAGTCTAGGCGGTCGCGGGTGCGCGCCGCTCGGCGCAGGCGTCGTCGGCGAACGGGACGAGGAGCGCCGCGACGCCGTCGGGATCGGTGGTGTGCGGGACGTGGCCGGCGTCGAAGACGGTGAGGCTCGCGCCGGGGATCAGCCTGGCGATCCGGTGAGCGACCTTCAGCGTGAGGACGGGGTCGTGCCTGCCCCAGAGGACGAGCGTCGGCGCGGTGATGCCCGGTGCCTCGTCGCGGAGGTCGTGCTCGGCCGCCGGGAAGCTGCGCCAGAGCTGCGCGACCGCGGCGAGGCCGGGGTCCTGGCGGGTGGTGGCGATGCCGGTCGCCAGGGCGCGGCGGTCGGCGTCCGTCTTGGCGTGCATGTAGCGGGTCGCGAAGCGCGGGTAGATGCGCTTGAGGAAGCCGGGACGGCCCATCAGCGCGCAGAAGAGGCGGACGGGCGGCGGGTAGGTGCCGAAGCCGCCGCCGTCGACGATGACGAGGCCCTTGACGAGCTCGGGGCGGCGGATCGCGAGGCGCGTCGCGGAGAAGCCGCCGACGGAGTTGCCCAGGACGACGGCGCCGTGGGGTGCGCGCTCCTGTGCGAGGTCCTCGACGATGTCGGCGGCGCGCCAAACGGTGAACGGCGTGTCGCCCAGCGGCGTCTCCCCGTGGCCGGGCCAGTCGAGCGCGATCGTCCGGAAGCGCTCGGGGAGGCGCGCGCGGAGCTCGTCGAAGTCGTGGCGATCATGCGCGCCGCTCGGGAGGAGGAGGATCGGCAGGCCGTCGGGGTCGCCCTGCTCGTCGTAGGCGACCGGGCCGGTCGGGGTCTGGAGGAAGGTCATGGGCGAGGATCATGACCGACCGGTCGGTCACTGTCAATGACCGATCGGTCATGTAGGGTGGCCCGTGCGTTGCCCGCCGTCGATGCCCCCCAACCCCACGCGACCGCCACGGCGTTGCTAGACGCCGGGATCGCCGTCGCCGAGCGCGAAGGGCTGGCAGGGCTGAGCGTGAACCGCGTCGTCGCGGAGGCCGGGGTGGCCAAGGGCACGTTCTACGTGCACTTCAGCGACCGCGACGCGTTCGTGGACGCGCTGCACGCCCGGTTCCACGCTCGCGTCGACGAGGCGGTCGCGGCCGCGATCGCCGACACCCCGCCGGGCGCCGCGCGGCTGATGGCGGGCGCCGAGGCGTACCTCGACGTCAGCCTGGCGGACCGCGCGGTCAAGGCGCTGTCGCTCGAGGCGCGCTCGGACCCCAAGTTGTCGGCGTCGATGTCGGGTCGCCACGACCGCTTCGCGACCCTGAGCACCTCGTCGTTCAAGGCCATGGGCTGGCCCGACGCGGCGGCCGCGGCGCAGCTGCTGACGGCGATGATCCAGGAGATCGCGATCCGCGAGCTCGACGCGGGCCGCCGGCTCCCGGCGGCGCGACGCGCGCTGCGGCGGTACCTGGGCGCGAGCTAGATGGGTTGTTCCGCGAGACGGTCCGGTCGATCGGCGGTCCGGGTGGATGCCTGACGCCGCGCGATTTCGCAGTCGATCCTGGTTGGATCGGCAAGGAATCGGGTGGTGTCAGGCGCCGGCGGGGCCGTCGCGCGGCCGCACCGGACCCGTGGAACAACTCATCTAGGGCCGCGCCCGCCCGCAGGTGAGCGCGTTGTCCACGAGGCCGGGTTGCGCGGCGCCCGCGGCCAGCGAGATGAGCATGGAGCCGGTGGACTTCCGGAGGTGATCGCGACACGGCGCGACCAGCCGCGTGGCCGCCGTGCCCGGACCCGCGGTCGTGAGGGTGAGCTCGGTCGTCCCGGCCGGAAAGCCGCTGATGACGAGCACCGGCCGCGCGCCTTCGGTGAGGAAGGCCGTGACCCCGCGAAAGGCGACCTCGTTCGGCTGCCCCTCGGCCGACAGCTGGAACCTCCCGGCGCCGCGGTTCGGAGGGATGACGAGGTTACCGAAGTACTGCTGACCACTGGCCGTCACGGTGTATCCGGCGTAGATCTGCGAGCGGCTGGACTTCTCGACCTTGACGAGGACACCGGAGTCGAAGCGGATCCGCACCCGCGACAGCGACGATGTCCGCGCCTTGGCCTCTGCGGCAAAGCCCTTGTTGTTCATCACGGCCCAGCCGGAGTACTTGGGGTGGCTGGCCGAGGCGCCGGCGGTGGCCATGGCAGTGGCGGCGACGACTCCTGCCACCATGACGATCCCGATCACCCTTGCTCTGAACGTGCGCGTCATCGATGACCTAACGCATGAGAGGACGTCGTCGTTGCGCTTGGGTCTCGCAGGTGGTCCGCGGCCGGCGGAGGACCGGCGGCGGTGGAAATGCCAGCGACAGTCACGATTGGTTGATCAGCGCCGCGGCGAGGCGAAGCGGCCGATCGCGGCGATGCGGGTGGCGCGACCGAAGGCGGTCTGGCGCGTCAACCGAGAGGCGGCCGACGGAGACCGGCAGCGGTCGCGACGCCAGCGACCGTGACGACCGGTTGATCGGCGCCGCGGTGAGGCGAGGCGGCCGATTGCGGCGATGCGGGTGGCGCGACCGAAGGCGGTCTGGCGCGTCAACCGAGCGGGCGACGGCGCGGCGCTGGCCCTCAGCGCGCCACGTCCAGCTCGATCCGCCCCCGCGGCGGGTCGATGCGCCGGATCACCACTCGCAGCGGGTCGCCGATCCGGATCGCGCGGCCAGACTCCGCCGCCGTCAGGATCGTCCCGACCTCGTTGAGCTCCCACCAGTCCTCGCGCGCCAGCCGGCGGGCCGGGAGGAAGCCGTCGAACGCCGTGCCGAAGGACATGAAGGCGCCCGCGCCGACCAGGCCGATCACCTCGGCGTCCTGCTCGCGGTCGATCTCGGCCTCGAAGAGGAGGCGCTCCAGCAGGAACGCGTTCGCGACGTCGTCGGCGGCCCGCTCGATCTGCATCGCGTCGCGTTCGCGGGACGAGGTCCAGTCGGCCGCCTCGCCCAACGTCGACGACCGCGGTGCCTCCTCCCCGCCGCCGACCGCGCTCAGCAGCGACCGATGCACCACCAGGTCCGGGTACCGCCGGATCGGCGACGTGAAGTGCGTGTAGGCCTCCGAGTGCAGCCCGGCATGCCCCTTGTTCTCCGGCGAGTACTTGGCCTGCTTCAGCGACCGCAGCACCAGCGACGTCAACCCCTGCCCGCGGATGCCGCGGCGCTTGATCTCGGCCGCGACCAGCTGCGACGCCTCCGCGATGATCTCCGCGGCCTCGTCCGGCCCGATGTGCTCGGGCGCCGGCGGCGTCGGGACCCCGAGCGTCGCCAGCTGCTCCAGCAGCCGCTCGGCGGCGGCCGGCTCCGGACGCTCGTGGATCCGGTACAGCGACGGGATCTCGCGCTCGCTGAGCAACCTGGCCACGGCCTCGTTCGCCGCGATCATCAGGTGCTCGATCAGCTGATGGGACTCGGTCGCCACCGACGCCTCCGCGGCCTCCACGTGCCCGGCTCCCGAGAAGGCGAACTCCGGCTCCACCGACTCCACCGCCAGCGCGCCCGCCCGCTCGCGGCGCGCCCGCAACCGCGCTGCCGCCGCCCGCGCGGCCGCCAGCGGCTCCGCCCACGGCGCCGCCGCCTCCTCCGCGCCCGCAAAGACACGATCGACGCGGTCGTAGTCCAAACGCTCATCGCTCAGCACGAGCGATCGATAGAACGAGCTGCGCACGACGTCCTCCCCACGCACCTCCAGCTCCACCGTCACCGCCAGCCGCTCCTCCCCCGGCACCAGCGAGCACGCCCCGTTGGACAGCGCCTCCGGCAGCATCGGCTCGACCGCGCCCGGGACGTAGACCGACGTGCCCCGCCGGTACGCCTCGCGGTCCAGCGCCGACCCTGGCCGGACAAAAGCGCTCACGTCCGCGATGTGCACCCAGACGCGCCACCCATCGTCACCGACGGCCTCCGCGCTGATCGCGTCGTCGAAGTCCCGGGCCGTCACCGGATCGATCGTGAACGTCGGCAGCCCCCGCAGGTCCCGCCGCGCCGCGCCGCCCGGATCACGACCCGACGCGACCCGCTCGACCGCGTCGCGCGCCGCCGCCTCGACCCCCGCCGGGAACGACCGCCGCAGCCCCCGCTCGTGCATCAGCGCCTCGATGACGTCGCGCGCCACGTCCGGCCGCCCGATCACCTTGACGACCTTCGGGTGCCCCCGCACCTTCCCGCCGACCCGCACCAGCACGAGCTGGCCGACCCGCGCGCCCCGACCGGGATCCACCACGAAGTTCGACCGCCGCCCCACGCCGCGCACGTCGAAGAACGGCTCCAGCACCACGAACCGGCCCTGCTTGGCCAGCACGCCGACGACGAAGGACTCCGCCTGCTCCCGGCGGCCGTGCTCGCGCCGCGATCCAGGCGACCCCGGCGGCCGGCGGCTCATGCCTTGGCGGCGAGCACGTCCAGCGCCTTGTCCAACCCCTCGTCCTTGTGCGGGGTCTTGGGGTTGTCGGCAGCCTGCACGCTCGGCGTCAGCCCCGACCCGGTGTCGGTGCCCTTGCCGCCCAGGTTGCGCCCGGACGGCAGGAAGTACTGCCCGGCGGTGATGTCCAGCGCGCCGCCGTTGGAGAGGTCGATGACCTCCTGGAACACGCCCTTGCCGAACGTGCGCGTCCCTACCAGCTCGGCGCGCCCGCGGTCCTGCAGCGCGCCCGAGACGATCTCCGCCGCCGACGCGCTGTTGCGGTTGACCAGCACGACCATCGGGAGGTTCGGGGCGATGACGTCGCCCGTCGCGTTCAGCGTCCGGGTCGGCACCGAGCGCCCCTTGGTCGTCACGATCTTGCCGTCCTTCAGGAACTCCGACGCCACCAGCTGCGCCTCGGTGACCAGCCCGCCCGGGTTGTTGCGCAGGTCCAGGACCAGACCCTTGACGCCGTCCTTCATCTGCTTGCGCAGCGCGGCCGCGACCTCGGCGTGCGCGCCGGACGAGAACTGCTCCAGGTGGATGATCCCCAGCTTGCGGCCGTCGACCGTCTTCTCCGAGGACGACACCACCGGGAACTCGACGTTCGACCGCGTCAGCGTGACGCTCCTCGGCTGGCCGCCGTGGCGCACGGTCAGCGCCACCGACGTCCCGAGCTTGCCCTGGATCAGCGCGACCGCGGAGTCCTGCGGCCGCCCGGCCAGCGACTTGCCGCCGACCGACGTGATGACGTCGCCGTTGGCGAGCTTGGCGTCCTTGGCGGGCGAGTTGTCATACACCTTGACGATCTTCAGCCCGTCCTTGTCCTTGGTGACCGAGACGCCGATCCCCGCGAACTCGCCCTGCTGCTGCAGCTTGAAGCTGGTGTAGTCCTTCGGGATGAAGTAGTTGCTGAAGCGGTCGTTCAGCGACGCGACGATGCCCGCGATCGCGCGGTTGCTCAGGTCCGACTCCCCGTACTCGCGGTAGTAGGTGTCGTGGATCTGGTCGATCGCCTCGTTGACGACACGGGTGTCCTTGTCGCCGACGAGCGGGTTGCGGATGAACCCGGGCAGCCCCGACGGATGCCCGCCGAGGTAGATCCCTGCGGCCAGCAGGATCAGGCAGAGGACCAGCGAGGCGAGGGCGCGGCGGATCATGATCGCGCCACAGGCTAGGGATCCGCTGAGCGCGCTTACCCGGCGCTCAGGAACGAGGTCAGCAGCTCGTTGACGCGCTCGGGCTCGTCGTGCTGCACCCAGTGGCTCGCGTCGGGCAGCCGCACGACCCGGACGTCGGGCACCAGGCGCGGGTCGGGGTCGGCCATGGAGGACATCAGGAACCGGTCCTGCTCGCCCCAGATGACGAGGACGGGCGCGGGGATCGGCCGGAACAGCGCACGCGCCTTCCGCGGGGACTGCCGCAGCGCCGCCCGGTACCAGTTGATCGGGCCGCGGAACCCCTCGGTGCCGTTGAGCGCCTCGACGTAGCGGTCCAGGTCCTCGGCCGAGAACGCGCCCGGCCGCGCGTCCTTGTAGGCCCGCTCCAGCGTCCGCCGCCCGCCCCGGCCCATCAGCCACTCCGGCAGCCACGGGATCTGGAAGAAGAACATGTACCAGCTGTGCAGCAGCTGCCGGGGCGACCGCTGGAGCGTCCGCAGCATCGTCTCCGGATGCGGGACGTTGAGGATCGCGACCTTCTCCACGCGCTCGGGATGCAGTGTCGCGACCGCCCAGGCGACCGCCGCGCCCCAGTCGTGGCCGACCACGAACGCGCGCTCCTCGCCGAGCGCCGCGATCAGCCCCGCGACGTCGGCGGCCAGCCGCTCGGTCCGGTAGTCGCGCCAGCTCGGCGGCTTGTCGGACTGCGCGTAGCCGCGCTGGTCGGGCGCCACCACGCGGTAGCCGGCCTCGACCAGCGCCGGGATCTGGTGGCGCCACGACCACCAGAACTCCGGGAAGCCGTGCAGCAGGACCACGAGCGGACCCGCGCCCGCCTCGACGTAGTGCAGGCGCACGCCATCGACGACCGCGAAGCGATGTTCGAGCTCCATAGCGCCGGAGACTAGATGAACGCGCGGGTTTCGCCCCCTGGGCGAGCGTCTATACGCGCAGGAACTTGCGCAGCGACAGGCTCGACCCCGCCGCGCTGACCAGCACGCTCGCCACCAGCAGCAGCGCGGCGAGCAGCGCGAAGCCGATCGTCTGCGGCGCGGCGATGAGCGCGAAGTCCGACGCCAGCGGGTCCAGGAACGCGACCTTGCCGACGCCGAGCAGCAGGATCGCGGCCACACCGCCGAGCGCGCCGAGCACCACGCCCTCGATCACGAACGGCCAGCGGATGAACGAGTCGGTCGCGCCGACCAGCTTCATGACCTCGACCTCGCGCCGGCGCGAGAACAGCGACAGCCGGATCGTGTTGGAGATCAGCAGCACCGACGCGATCACCAGCAGCACCGCCAGCCCGGCCATCGCGAGCTTCACGACGCGCGTGGCGGTCAGGATCTTGGTGGTCTCGTCCTTGCGGTTCTTGACCTGGTCGATCGCGTCGTCGATCGGGGCGCGGCCGCCGCCGGCGGCCGTCGGGGCCAGCGCGTCGCGCAGCTTCTGGACGTTGTCCGGGTTGTCGGGCGTGACGCGGAAGGTGTCCGGCAGCGGGTTCGTCCCGAGCAGCTCGTAGGCCTCGGGGTTGCGCTTCTTCTCCTGCGCCAGGGCCTGCGTCTTGCTGACGTACTGGACCTTCTTGACGTGGTCGGTCCGCTGCAGCAGCGCCTGGACGCGGTCGACGTCGGAGCGCTTGACGTCGCTCTTGAGGTACACGTCGACCAGGACCCGGCCGCGCACCTCGTTGGCGGCGCCGGTCGTGGCCTGGACCACCGGGATGAACACGCCGAGGACGAGCACGGTGACGAGCACCGAGGCCATGGCGGCGAAGGACGGGATCGCGTTCCGCGAGATCGAGCGGAACGCCTCCCTCACGAAGAAGGCAGGTCTCACGAGAAGATGTCGTCGATGTCGTCGCTTGCGGTGCGCCGTCGCGGCGCGGGCGCCGGCTCGCGCAGCAGCGCGCCGAACTCGGCGGTGTTCATGTCGCGCGGCGCGTAGCCGGCGTTGTGCTCGTCGCGGATCAGCACGCCGCTCTGGAGCTCGAGCACGCGGCGGCGCATGCGGTCCACCATCGTCGCGTCGTGCGTCGCGACCACCACGGTCGTGCCCGTGCGGTTGATCCGGTACAGCAGCTGCATGATCCCGACCGAGGTCTCCGGGTCGAGGTTGCCCGTGGGCTCGTCGGCCAGCAGCAGCGGCGGGTGGTTGACGAACGCGCGCGCCACCGCGACGCGCTGTTGCTCGCCGCCCGACAGCTGGTCCGGGAAGGAGTGCAACTTGGTCGCCAGTCCGGTGAGGCGCAGGATGTCGGGCACCTTGGCGCGGATCTCCTTGCGCGACTGGCCGGTGACCTGGAGCGCGTACGCGACGTTGTCGTGCACCGTCCGGTCCGGCAGCAGCTTGAAGTCCTGGAAGACGATCCCGATGTTGCGGCGGTAGAACGGGACCTTCTTGCGCGTGATCTCGGAGAGGTCGCGCCCGGCGACCCGGATCGTGCCGGCGGTCGGCTCGATCTCCTTGATCAGGAGCTTCATCAAGGTGGACTTGCCCGAGCCGGTCGAGCCGACGAGGAAGACGAACTCCCCTCGCTGGATCGAGAAGGACGCGTTGTCGAGCCCCCCGTTGGTGGGCCCGTAGGACTTTGAGACGCCGCGGAACTCGATGACCGACGGCGCCCGATCCTCGGGCGACGCGCGGCGGTCCAGCTCCTGCTTGTGGCGTTCGACGATCGCCATGACCTGACCGACGTTAGCCACGAACCGGCCGATCCCTGCCCGTGCACGCTCGCGTGCAAGCTAGATTGCTTTGGGTGCCCACGATCACCAGCGAGACCATCGCCAACGGCCTGCCGATCCACCGTGTCGCCCTGCCCGGCACGCGCGCGGTCACGATCCTCGTCGCGTTCGACGCCGGTGCGCGCACCGAGCGGCCGGAGGAGAACGGCATGGCGCACTTCCTCGAGCACCTCGTGTTCAAGGGCGGTCAGAAGTTCGACCACTACAAGAAGGTCAACGAGACCGCCGAGCGCATGGGCGGCACGCTCAACGCGTACACCTCGCACGACCTCGTCGCCTTCCACATCACCGTGCGCGCCGAGTCCGCCATGGAGGCGATCGACCTCCTCACCGACTTCGCGGGCCGGCCGCTGATCAACGCCGACGAGCTCGACCGCGAGCGCGGCGTCGTCATCCAGGAGATCCAGCGCTACAAGGACCAGCCGTCGTCGGTCGCCGAGGAGCTGATCGACCGCGCCGCGTTCGGCGACCACCCGCTGGGCCGGACGGTCCTGGGCCCGGAGGAGCACCTGCGCACGTTCTCGCGCGACGCGATCGTCGCCTTCCGCGAGCGCCGCTGGGCCGGCGCGCGCGGCGGCGCGTTCATCGTCGGCAACGTCGACCACGTCCCGGCCGACGGCGCGGTCGCCGAGCTGTTCAACCGCTTCCCGACGCTCGCCGCGCCGGCGCCGTTCGAGCCCGCGCCGCCGCTGCAGATCGAGAAGCTCGTCGAGCGCCGCGACTCCAACCAGTCGCACCTGCGGCTGATGTACGAGCCGGACGTCGACGCCACCGACCCGGCGCAGCGCGCCGCGCTGACGATCTACTCCACGCTGCTGGGCGGCTCGATGGGCTCGCGCCTGTTCGACGAGATCCGCGAGCAGCGCGGCCTCTGCTACTCCGTCTACGCGGTCGACCACGCGCTCGCCGACGCCGCGATCCTGCAGCTCGGCGCCGGCCTGGAGTCCTCCAAGACGAGCGAGGCCTACAAGCGCATGCGCGAGATCGTCGCCGAGCTGCACGCCGACGGCCC
Source organism: Baekduia sp. (assembly GCA_036518975.1). Classification (GTDB taxonomy): domain Bacteria; phylum Actinomycetota; class Thermoleophilia; order Solirubrobacterales; family Solirubrobacteraceae; genus Baekduia. The sequence continues at coordinate 23,123 of DATDMD010000155.1, read as the reverse complement.
GACCGAGGAGGAGGTCGAGCGCGCCCGCGCCTACGCCGCCGGCCGCCGCGTCCTGGCGTTCGAGAACACCAACGCGGTCGCGCGCTTCGCCGCGTCGCAGGCGATCGTCTTCGGCGAGGACATCGACCCGGACGTCGCGATCGACGCGCTGGACGCGGTCACGTTCGACGACGTCGCCGCGGTCGCCCGGAAGGTCGATCCCGAGGCGGCGGCCGTCGCCTGCGTGGGGCCGCACGACGCGGACGAGTTCTGACCGGGTCCCCGCCGTCTGGTGGGGACGAGTGGCGCGTTGGCGCGCGGTGTGCGACAGTCGACCACCGTGGTTGTCGCGGAGATGCTGAACGAGCGCGAGCTGGGTCGGTACGTCCAGCGAGTCGATGGTCGCTGGGCGCTGGAGCGCGTGATCCTCGGTGGCGCGCGGGTGCTCGACGCCCAGGGCGCGCCGCCGCAGCGCGAGCGCGGCCAGGAGTACGTGGTGCTCTTGATCTCCGAGTACTTCGCGGGCGTCCCGTGGCTGGAGCGCGTCTACCAGGCGGCCAACCTGTGGGACGCGTCGGAGATGGGCGGCGTCGCCGACGTGCACTGCTACACGCCCGGCGAGTTCGCCCGCAAGCGCGACTCCCTGCCGATCGTGCGCAGCGTCGCCGAGTACGGCGTGGACCTGATTCCCCAGAATTAGGTAGTCCGCAGACGGACGGTCGGCCACCAGCGGACCGTCGGGGTCAATGCGTCGGACGGCGGTGTCGATGCCGCGGTCACGATGCCTGCCGCTCACGCCCCCCTGCGCCGCTCGGCGCTGTGCGCGGTCGCCCTGGCCGCCGCCTGCGCGCTGCCCGCGACCGCGACCGCGACCGCCAAGACGACCGCCAAGACGACCGCCCCGAAGCTCCCCAAGACCTTCCAGAAGCGCTACCACGTCAAGAGCGCGACGGCCGACCCCGACCGCGACGGCCTGACGAACTTCACGGAGTACCGCGCGCACACCAGCCCGAAGAAGGCCGACACGGACCACGACGGCGTGGCCGACGGCTCCGAGGACCGCGATCGCGACGGCCTGGACAACGCGACCGAGCAGCGCGCCGGGACCAACCCGGGCGTCAAGGACACCGACAAGGACGGGCGCAGCGACGCCCGCGAGGACGCCGACCACGATGCGCTGAGCAACCTGGCCGAGCAGGAGACCGCGAACGACCCGGGCGACCCGGACTCCGACGACGACGGCGTCCGCGACGGGTCCGAGAACGCGGGCCAGGTCGTCTCGTTCGACGGCGACGCGCTGGTGCTGCGGCTGGCGTCGACCGGCAAGACCGTGACCGCCGCGGTCGACGACGACACGTCGGTGGAGTGCAACGGGACCGACGACTACGAGGCCTCGTACGACGACGGCGCGGCGGACGACACCGCCAGCGCCGACGACGGGTCGGACGACGGCGCGTCGGATGACGTGGGCGACGACGACGCGAGCGACGACTCCGCGGACGACGACACGAGCGCGGACGAGTCGAGCGATGACGACGCCACCGCCTCGGACGCGCGGTTCGTGCGGGCCGACGACGACGCGAGCGACGATTCCGGCGACGACTCCGGCGACGACGCGGGCGACGACGACGCCGGCCTCGCCGATCCCTGCTTCAACGACGTCCTCGCGCCGGGCGCGTGGGTCCACGAGTCCGAGCTGTCGCCCGGCGACGACGGGTCGACGGTCTTCGACGCGGTCGCGCTGGTCGACGACGGCCAGTAGGCCGAGGTGTGAGCGCCGCCGCCGGCGCGGGTAGGCCGGCGGCGTGTTCTTCGACGGGTTCGCGCTCGAGCAGGTCGATGTCGGTGACGTGACGCTGCGGGTGCGGCACGGCGGCGACGCCGGCGCGCCCGCGGTCGTGCTCCTGCACGGCCACCCGCGCACGCACGCGACGTGGTGGCGGGTCGCGCCGTTGTTGGTCGACAACGGGTTCCGCGTCGTCTGCCCTGACCTGCGCGGCTACGGGCGGTCGACGGCGCCCGGAGATGTTGAAGGCCATGCCCAGGCGTCCAAGCGGGCGATGGCGGGCGACGTGGTGGCGTTGATGGAGCGGCTCGGCTGCCGGACGCCGTTCGCGGTCGTCGGCCACGACCGCGGCGCGCTGGTCGCGTTCCGGACGGCGATGGACCATCCCGACAAGGTGAGCAAGTTGGTGGTGATGGACGGCCTGCCCGTCCTCGAGCACCTGGAGCGGGCCGACTGGCGGTTCGCGGCCGACTGGTGGCACTGGTGGTTCATGGGCCAGACGGCCAAGCCCGCCGAGGTCGCCATCAACGACAACTTGGAGTGGTGGTACCGCGTCGCGCCGGCCGAGGCGATGGGCGCCGAGGCCCACGCCGACCTCTGGTCCGCCCTCCGCGACCCCGCGGTCGTCCACGCGATGTGCGAGGACTACCGCGCCGGCCTGACGATCGACCCGGAGCACGACGCGGCCGACCGCGCCGCCGGCCGCCGCGTGCAGGCGGCCACCCTCGTGCTCTGGTCGGCGCGGGACGACATGGAGGACCTGTACGGCGACCCGATCACGGCCTGGCGCCCATGGTTCGCCGACGACGTCGATCTGCGCGCGGGGAGCGTCGACTCCGGCCACCACGCCGCCGAGGAGGCGCCGGAGCAGGTCGCGTCCGCCGTGACGGCGTTTCTGCGCCGCGAGCGTCCTGAGTCGGAAATTCGGGCGCAGCGACCGTGATGCTCGGCGGCGAGCGCGCGGATGCTGCCCGCGAATCTCCGACTCAGGACGCTAGCCTCGAAGCCATGGAGCTCGAGATCTGGTCGGACATCGCGTGCCCGTGGTGCTACGTCGGCAAGCGGCGGATGGAAGCCGCGGTGGCGGAGTTCGAGCATGCTGACGACGTCAACGTCACGTGGCGGTCGTTCGAGCTGGATCCCAGCGCGCCGGCCGAGCGGTCCGGGAGGCACACCGAGCTGATCGCGCGCAAGTACGGCCGGACGGTCCAGGAGGTCGAGGGGATGAACGCGCAGCTGACGGCGGTCGCCGCCGGCGCCGGGATCGACATGGAGCTGTCGCAGATCCGGTCGGGCAACACGTTCGACGGCCACCGCGTCATCCACCTCGCGGCCGAGCACGGCCTGCAGGACGCGATGAAGGAGCGGCTGATGCACGCCTACTTCACGGAGGGCGCGCTGATCTCCGACCACGACACGCTGATCGCGCTGGCGACCGAGGTCGGTGTGCCCGAGGCCGCCGTCCGTGAGGCCCTGCTGACCGAGCGCTACGCCGAGGACGTCCGCGCCGACGAGCGCGACGCCACCTCCGCCGGCATCTCCGCGGTGCCCTGCTTCGTCATCGACCGGAAGTTCGGTGCCTCGGGCGCACAGGACCCCTCGATCCTCCTGGACTTCCTGCGCCACGGCTGGTCCGAGCGCCAGCCGGCGCCCATCGCGATGATGGGCGACACAGGCGTCGCCGAGGGCGACGCCTGCGGGCCCGACGGCTGCTGAGGCGGTCTGCGCCGCGCACCGGCGCGCGCCTAGGAACCGAGGCGCGCGGCCGAGCGACGGCGGCCGAGGGTGGCGCGCGCGATCAGCGCCGCGCCGGCGGCCAGCAGCAACGCGATGCCCGCGCCGGCGGCCGCATCGCTCCACGCGAAGCCGGAGTCCTCGCCGGCCGTGGCGGACGCGTCGCTGACCGGTGGGGCGACTACTGCGTGGGTCGAGCTCGCGGACCCGGGAACGGCGGGCGCGTAGGTCCCGGCGGCCGAGTTCATCTCGTAGCTCTTCAACAGCTCGGTCTCCGAGCTGGAGGGATGGTCCGGCGCCGGGGTGCCGGTGGCCGCGGCCGGAGCCGCGAGCGCGGCGCCGACGGTCAGCGCGGTGAAGGTCCGGCGATACGATGTGGTGCTCATGGTGTCCTCCTGCTGAGTGGAGTGGACCTGACGGAGCGCAAAGGTACGGCGGGGCGCCACGCTCGCCCATCCGGCGACCTTCCCGCTGCGCACCGTGCCTGCCGGGGGTGGGTGGCCTGCTTGACACACGCCCCGCCGAAGGAGCCAAATGGACCGTGCCCCATCACGGCCGCTCCAACGACGAAGGACGGCATCCATGGACGACGCAGGCCACGTCTTGCAGGTCCGGCGGCTCCGCAAGAGCTTCGAGTCGGACGCGGCGCCCGTCCGCGCCCTGCGCCGCGTCGACCTCACGGTCGGCGCCGGCGAGTTCGTCGCGCTCACGGGCCCGTCGGGCTGCGGCAAGTCCACGTTGCTCAACCTCGTCGCCGGCCTGGACGTGCCCAGCGATGGCGAGATCGTGCTGGACGGCGTGCCCCTCGCCGACCTCGACGAGAGCGCGCGCGCCCGGCTGCGCCGTCGCGCCGTCGGGATGGTGTTCCAGTTCTTCAACCTTCTGGATGACCTGAGCGCTCTGGAGAACGTGGCGCTGGCGGTCGCCATCGCCGGGGCGCCGCGCCGCGCCGCCGAGCTCCGCGCGCGCAGCCTGCTCGACCTCCTGGGCCTGACCGCGCGGGCCGCCGAGCTCCCCGGCGTCCTCTCGGGCGGCGAGCGCCAGCGGCTGGCGATCGCGCGTGCGCTCGCCAATGATCCCACGCTCCTGCTGGCCGACGAGCCGACGGGCGCCCTCGACTCGGCGGGCGGCTTCGAAGTGCTCGAGCTGCTGCGCCGGCTGCACGGCGCCGGCCAGACGATCCTGCTCGTCACCCACGACGACGACGTGGCGGCCGCCGCCCAACGCACCGTGGCGATGCAGGACGGCCGTGTGCTCGCGGAGGCGCCGGCATGACGGCCGTGGCCCTGCGCCTGCGCGCCGAGCTGCGCATTCGCTGGCGCGCGTGGCTGGCGCTGGCGGTGGTCTGCGGCATCGCCGCCGGCACCACCGTGGCGCTGGCCGCCGCGGCGTCGCGGACGGAGACCGCGCTCGGGCGGTACCTGCGCGCGACCTCCTCGGCGGACGCCTACGCCAACGCCGGCATCGGATTCGACGACGCGACGCTGGACGTGGGCCACTTCGAGCATCTCCCGCAGGTCGCCCGCTCCGAGCGCACCCTGCTCGTCGCCCTGCTCAGCCGCAGCCGCGGCGGGCGGCCGATCGTCCCGGTGGGCGCCGGAAGCATCCAGTACCAGGTGCCGTCCGACGACCGGCCGCGCAACACGATCGACGTCCCGCTCATGCTGCGCGGACGGCTCCCGGACCCCGACCGCGCCGACGAGGTCCTCGCCGACCCCAAGGCCCTGGACACGCTCGGGATCGGGCTCGGCGATGCGTTCACGGTCCGACTGGTGAGCGGTGCGTTCCTGACCCGGCACGTGAACGACATGGACGTCGCAGCCGACCCACGGAGCCCCGGCACGGCCGCGTGGGGACCGCTCGTGACCGTCCGCGTCGTCGGCGTCCGGGCGCACGCCAAGGCCGACGTCGACGGTGGCTACGTCGACTTCACGCCGGCGTTCCGGCGCGCCCACGGCGGTGCCGCGGGCGTCGGCCACTGGGCGGAGGAGCTGGCGGTCCGGCTGCACGGCGGCAGCCGTGCCGTGCCCGCGTTCCGAGCGGCCGTCGACGCCGCGGCGGCCGGCCACTCCCACGGCTTCTACGACCCCGCGACGAGCCGGCCGGTCGTCCAGCGGACGATGGACCTGATCGCCCAGGCGCTGCGGCTCCTGGCGATCGCCGCCGGAACCGCGGCGCTCGTGCTCGGCGGGCAGGCGCTGCTGCGCACCGCCGCGTTCGACGCGCGGCCGACCCGGACGCTGCGGGCGCTCGGCATGACCACCGGCCAGCTCACCGGGCTCGCCGCCGCGCGCGGCGCGCTGATGGCCGCTCCGGCCGTCGTCGCGACGGCCATCGTCGCCGTCGCCCTCTCGGCTGGCGCGCCGGTCGGCTGGGCCCGGCAGATCGACCCCGACCGAGGCCTCCGGTTCGACGCGGTGCCGATCGCGATCGGCTGCGCCACGGTGACGGTCGCCCTCGTCGGCGCGGGCGCGCTGACCGGTTGGCGGGCGGCGCGGGCGCGGCCGGGCCGGGGCACCCGCCCGTCTCCGCGCTCCGCCGCGTTCGCCACCGCGCTGGCCCGGTCGCGCCTGTCGGTCGCCGCGGTCACCGGCGTGCGGATGGCGTTGGGGCGACGCGCGCCCACCGCCACCGTCCCGGTCCAGACGACCCTGGCGAGCGCCGTCGCCGCCGTGACCGTCGTCGTCGTGGCCCTCACCGTCGGCAAGTCGGTCACGCATCTGCTCGACACACCGCGGCTCTACGGCCAGACGTGGGACTACGAGACCTACAACGGCGGCCGGAATCCGGCACTGGAGCGCGCCGCGATGCGCGATCCGGCCGTCCAGGACGTCGCCCTCGGCTTCTCCGGGCCGCTGCGGGTCGGCGACCGCGTCGTCGGAGCGCGCGCGACCGCCGACCTCAAGGGACGGCTCGATCCGGAGGTGATCGAGGGCCGTGCGCCGCGCGCCGACGACGAGGCGCTGCTCGCGACCAAGACGCTCGCGGCGCTGCACGTGCGCATCGGCGACCGGGTCGCCGTGCGGAGCGGGCGGCGGGCCGCGCGACTGCGGGTCGTCGGGCGGGGCGTGCTGCCGTCCGACAAATGGACCGAGCTCGGGCACGGGCTCTTCCTGGGGCTGCCCGCGCTGAAGCGGATCGCGCCGGAGGCGCCGGCCGCCGCCGTGTACATCCGGCTGCGGCCCGGGACCGACCGCGCCGCGGCGTTCGCACGGCTGGACCGGCTCTACACGCGCCCGGTCCAGGTCCGCCCGCAGGAGATCAGCGACCTTGCCCGCGTCGACGGCGCGCCGGCGCTCGTCGGCGTGGTGTTCGTGCTCGCCGCCGCCGCGGCGCTGGCGCATCTGCTGGCGAGCTCCGTGCAGCGACGCCGGCGCGACCTCGCGATCCTCAAGACGCTCGGGTTCACCCGTGCGCAGGTGCGGTCGACCGTGGCGTGGCAGGCCACCACGGTCGCCGCGGCCGGGGTGCTCGTCGGCGTGCCGCTCGGCCTCGCCCTCGGCCGCCTCGGGTGGAACCTGTTCGCCGACGGCCTCGGCATCGTCTCCGAGCCGGCGCTCCCCGTCTGGTCCGCGGCGCTTGCGGTCCCGGCGGCGGCGATCCTCCTCGCGAACGTCGTCGCGGCGCTGCCCGCCCGCCGCGCCGCGGCCACGCGCCCGGCTGCCGTCCTCAGAGCGGAGTGACGTGCGGCTCCGGCGCCTCCTGACCCGTGCCGCGCCGCTCGCCGGCCTCGCGCTGCTGGTGGTCGCCGTCCATGCCGTCGTCGTCCTGGCCATCGGCGACGTCCCCACGGCGGATCAGGCCGCGCTGCTCGCGGCGTCGATGGTCGCGGCCGGCGCCACGGCGCTCCTCTACGTCCCGGTGCGCGCGCGGTTGCGCGCCACCGCCGCCCGGCGCCTCCTCGGGGCGGGCGGCCTGGCCGGCGACGTGCTGCGCTCGTTCGGGAGCCGCCTCGCCGACCCGCTGCCGCTCGAGGAGCTGCTGCTGCAGCTCGCCGAGTCGCTGCGCCGGACGCTGGCGCTGGAGAGCGCCGAGGTCTGGACGGGCGCGGGCGGCATCCTGGAGCGCGCCGCCTCGGATCCCGACCTCGGCACATGCTCGATGGTCCTCAGCGCTGAGGAGGAGACCGTGGTGGCCCGCGCCGGCGTGTGCGGCGCCACCTGGGCGGCGACCTGGACCCCCGCGCTCGTCGACGGCCACGGCGACGCGCCGGTGCGGGTCCTGCCCGCCACGCACGCCGGCGAGCTCCTCGGCCTGCTCGTCGTGCGCCGCCCACACGGCGCCGAGCCCTTCACCGAGGCCGACGACGACGCGCTGCTCGCGCTGGCGCGCCAGATCGGCCTGGCGCTGCACAACGTCCGGCTCGGCTCCGCGCTGCGGGCCTCGCTCGACGAGCTGCAACGTCAGGCCGACGAGCTGCGCGCGTCGCGGGCGCGCGTCGTCGCGGCCGCCGACGCCGAGCGCCGGCGCATCGAGCGCGACCTGCATGACGGCGCCCAGCAGCAGCTCTACGCCCTCGCGATCAACGTGCGCCTGGCGCGGGAGCTGGCCGAGTCCGATCCCCCCGGCGCCAGCGCCGTCCTCGCCGAGCTCTCCACCGATCTGGAGCAGGCGCTCGAGCAGTTCCGCGACCTCGCGCGCGGCATCTACCCGACCGTGCTGGTCGATCGCGGGTTGGCCGAGGGACTGCGCGCCGCCGCCGCGCGGGCCCGCATGCCCACGCGTCTCGACGTCCGCGTCGGCCGCCGCTACCCCGCGGAGCTCGAGGCCACCGTCTACTTCTGCTGCCTGGAGGCGCTGCAGAACGCGGCCCGCCACGCGGGCGAGGGCGCGCGCGCCACCGTCCGGATCTGGGAGGACGGCGGGCGGCTGCACTTCGAGGTCGTCGACGACGGCGTCGGCTTCGAGCCGGCCGACGGGCTCGCGGGAGCGGGTCTGGCCAACCTCGGGGACCGGGTCGGCGCGCTCGGGGGCCGTCCGGCGCTGCGCTCCGCGCCGGGCGCCGGCACCACCGTCGGCGGCTGGGTGCCGCTTCAGCCGTCCTCGTCGTAGAGGTAGAGGAGCACCGCCTTGACCCGGCGGTGGACATGGTCCTCCCAGGCCAGGCCGAGCTTGGCGAAGATCGAGTGGACGTACTTCTCCACCGACCGCTCGGTGATGACGAGCTTGTCCGCGACGGCCGCGTTGTTCATGCCCTGTGCCATCGCGCCGAGGACCTCGCGCTCGCGCGGGGTCAGCTCCGCGAGGGTCGAACGGGCCCTGGCCCCGCGCGCGGCGACGAGCGCCTCGACGACCTTGGGGTCGATGACCGAGCCGCCGGCCGCCACGGCGTGGATGGCCGCCTCCAGCTGTGCCAGGTCCGCGACGCGCTCCTTCAGCAGGTAGGCGCGCCGTTCGGAGCCGCGGTCCAGGAGCGCGAGGGCGTAGGCGGGCTCGGCGTACGAGCTCAGGACGACGACGCCGACCTGTGGGCGCGTCGCGCGCAGCTCGTTGGCGGCGCGTATCCCCTCGTCGCTGCCGTCGGGCGGCATGCGGATGTCGGTGACGACGACGTCGGGGTCGTGCGCGTCGACGGCGCTCAGCAGCGCGGGCAGGTCGCCGCAGTCGGCGACGACCTCCAGGCTCGGCCGCGTCTCGAGCAGCCGTCGCAGACCCTCGCGCGCGAGGTAGCTGTCCTCGGCGAGGATGAGCCGCACCGCCACGGCCCGAGGGTACGCCCCGGGTCAGCGGCCTACTAGGCGCGCCGCCCCTCCGCCGCCTCCTCGTCCCCCGGCCCCACGTGCTCGTCGATCCAGGCCAGCAGCGGCGCGCACGCCGTCCAGGTCGACGTCAGGTGCTCCAGCGCCACCTCGCGGCCGAGGCCGGCGGCCGCCGTCGGCGCCGCGCGGGCGCCGGCGATCAGCATCTTGTGCCGCAGCAGCGCCACGCGGGGGTGGTCGCGCGGATAGCCGCGGGGCGCCGTCTTCAGCGCCTCGCCCCAGGTCTCGACGCCGGCCGCATCCAAAGCGCCGACGATCGCCTCGATCTCGGTCCCGCTCGGCTCGGCGGCGACCGCGGCCCGGAAGCGCGCCAGCTGACCACCATCCATGCGATACGCACCGGTCCCGGCGAACAACCCGTCGCCCGACAGCTCCGCGTAGAGCCGGCCGTCGATCGTCCCGTACGCGCGCGTCTTGTAGGGCGACTTGTCCGGGGAGAACCGGATGTCGCGGTTCGGACGGGCCAGCCACACCGGCGCGCCGCCGGCCAACTCCTCCAACAACTCCGACAGCGGGCCGCGCACCTCGGCGTCGTACACCGGCCGGTGCTCGGTGAACCACGCCTTGTCGTTGTGGGCCTCCAGCCCGGCGAACCACTCGAAGGCCGCCGGGCCGAACCCGCCGAACGCCATCGCGCGAACGCGCCTTAGCCGATCGCCACCATGCGCTCGATCGGCACACGCGCGCGCTCGGCGAGGGCCGGGTCGACCTTCACCTCGCCCGTCATGTCCCGCAGCGCGTCGCGCAGCTTCGGCAGCGTGATCATCTTCATGTACTTGCACGACGCGCGCTCGTTGGCGGCGATGAAGTCGACGTCGGGCGCGGCCATGCGCAGCTGGTGCAGCATGCCCGTCTCGGTCGCCATGATCGCCTCGCCGCCGTGGCCGGCGTGCGCCTTGGCGTAGTCGAGCATCCCGCCGGTCGAGAGCATGTGGACGCCCTCGGAGGCGATGTCGCCCGACGCCACGTACTCCATGACCTGCGTCGTGCAGCCGCACTCGGGATGGACGAGGAACTCGGCGTCGGGGTGCGCGGCGCGGACTTGGGTGATGTCGTCCGGGCGGATGCCGGCGTGCACGTGGCACTCGCCGTCCCACACGTGGAACGTCCCGCGGCCGTTGAGCCCGAGCTCCTTGGCGACGTACGCGCCGAGCCACATGTCCGGGCCGAACAGGATCGGCGTGTCCGCCCCGTGCTCGGCGTAGATGTGCTGGACGACCTTGACGGCGTTGGACGACGTCACGCAGTAGTCGGTCAGCGCCTTGGTCTCGGCCGTCGTGTTCACGTACATGACGGTGACGGCACCAGGGTGCTTGGCCTGCCAGGCGCGCAGCTGGTCGGGCGTGATCGAGTCGGCCAGCGAGCAGCCGGCGTCGAGGTCCGGGATCAGGACGGTCTTGTGGGGCGAGAGGATCGACGCCGTCTCGGCCATGAAGTGCACGCCGCAGAAGGCGATGACGTCGGCCTCGGCGGCGGCCGCCTTGCGACTCAAGCCGAGCGAGTCACCGACGTAGTCGGCGACGTCCTGCACCTCGGGCACCTGGTAGTTGTGGGCCAGGATGACTGCGTTGCGCTCGGCTGCGAGCGCGCGAACCTCTGCGGTCAGCGCGCTACGTTCGTCGGCCGTCAGGGCCTGGGAACCAGTGGGGCTGGGGGCCATGGGGAGGTTCATGGCAGACGCTCCAATATGAGGGAGAGGTCTAGGGCTGGGGCGGAGTGCGTGAGCGCCCCGACCGAGATGAAGTGTACCCCCGTCTCCGCCGCGTCCCGGACTGTCCCCAGGTCGATGTTGCCGCTGGCCTCCAGTTCGGCCCGATCGGCGACCTCGACGACGATCGCCCGCATCGCGTCCGGCGTCATGTTGTCCAGCAGGATGCGCGGCGCCCCGGCCGCCAGCGCCTCCCGGACCTCGTCCGCGGTCTGGGCCTCGATCTCCAGCGGCAGGTCCGGGAACCGCTCGCGCGCCGCCGTCACCGCGACCGTCACGCCGCCCGCCGCGGCGATGTGGTTCTCCTTGATCAACACCATGTCGAACAGGCCGAAGCGATGCGACACGCCGCCGCCGGCGCGCACCGCCGCCTTCTCCAGCGGGCGCAGCGTCGGCGTCGTCTTGCGCGTGTCGAGGATCCGGGCGCGGGTGCCCTCGACCGCCCGGACGTAGCGCGCGGTCAGCGTCGCGACGCCCGACAGGCGCTGCAGGAAGTTCAGCGCGGTGCGCTCGGCGGTCAGGATGCCCGCCGCGCTGCCGGTGACGTTCAGGACCGGCGTGCGCTCGTCGTGCCAGACGCCCTCGGGCGCGAGGCGCTCGATCGTGACCGCCGCGTCGGCCTGGACGAATGCGGCCTCCGCGAGGTCCAGGCCGAACACGACGCCCGGCGCCTTCTGGGTGATCGTGGCGGTCGCGCGGGCGCCGTCCGGCACGGTCGCGATGGTCGTCGCGTCGCCGCTGCCGACGTCCTCGGCGAGGGCGCGGGCGACGACGTCGGCGACGAAGATGGGATCCAGGGCCATGGGTCGGTGAGGATATGGGTCGGGATGGAGATCGAGCTCGACACCTGGATGCCGGAGTACGCGATCCGCACGCGCCACCGGCGGGCGGCGCGCGTGGACGCCGACGCGCTGTGGGCGGCGGCCGCGAGCCTGCGCGTGGACGACACCGGCCCACTTGGGCGGCTGGTGCGCCTGCGGATCCCGGGGCTGCCGCGCGGCGTGACGTTCTCCGGGATGTTCAGCACGCCGCCGTTCACCGTGCTGGCGGAGGGCGACGGCTGGTCGGTCAGCGGGCTGGCCGGGCGGATCTGGACGCTGCGGCGCGACTACCCGCGCCTGGCGGACGCGGCGGAGTTCGCCGCGTGGTCGCAGCGGGGGACGGTGCGCGTGGCGTTCGCGCACTGGGTCGAGGCCGGCGACGGGCCCGACGCCGCCACGCTGTACTCCGAGGCGCGCATCGCGCCCGTCGACCGCGCCGCCTCGCTGCGCCTGCGCGCCCTGTGGACCGTCGTCGGCCCCTGGGAGCGGCTGATCGGCGGCGAGGCGCTCGCGCGCGTCGTCAGGAGCGCGGAGGCTTCGCGCGGGATCACGCGTCGTTGACCGGTCCGGGCCCGCGCGCCCGCTACGTTGGATGGAGATGACCATCACGGACGCCGCCCCTCGCTGGATCGACCTGGAGGGCGCCGTGAACGCCCGCGACCTCGGCGGGCTCCCGCTGCGCGACGGCGGCGCGGTGGCCGCGGGGCGGCTCCTGCGCTCCGACAACCTGCAGGACCTGACGCCGGCCGACGTCGCCCACCTCGTCGAGGACCACGGCCTGCGCGCCGTGGTCGACCTGCGCACCGGCGTCGAGGTCCGCCTGGAGGGCCCGGGCCCGCTGCACGCCGACGAGCGCGTCGTCGTCGAGCACCGGTCGCTCTACCCCGAGGCCGGCGAGCACACCGACGTGATCGAGGCCGACACGGTCGTGCCCTGGAACAACGGCGTCGGCGGCGCGGAGCTGCCCGGCGAGACGCCCACGGTCCGGACCTACTTCGGCTACATGGAGCGCCGCCCGGACTCGATCGTCGACGCCCTGCGCACGATCGCCGCGCCGCCCGAGGGCGGCGCCGCCCTCGTCCACTGCGCCGCCGGCAAGGACCGCACGGGCCTGGTCGTCGCGCTGGCCCTGGAGGTCGCCGGCGCGCGCCGCGACGCGATCGTCGCCGACTACGCGCTGACGAGCGAGCGCATCGACGCGATCGTCCGCCGCCTCGCGGGCTCGCCGACCTACGCGGGCGACATGCACAGCGCCGACCCGCAGCACCACGCCGCGCGACCGGAGACCATGGCCCGGATCCTGGAACTGCTGGACGAGCGCCACGGCTCGCCGGTGGACTGGCTGCGCGCGAACGGCCTGGCCGACGACGCCGCGGCCGAGCTGCGGGCGCGCCTGCGCGCGGCCTGAGCCTGAGCCCTGGGGCGGGCTACGTCCGCCCCTGCTCCAGGCCCGCCAGCGCCGACGTCCCGGCGAACACGCGCCGCCCCCGGCGACGCACCTCCAGGCGCAGCTCGCCGGCCAGGTGCTGGGCCGCGGCCGCCTCGGCGTGACGGCGCTCCGACGGGACCGGCACCGGCAGCAGATGCGGCGGCGTGCCGTTGGCGTGGCCCTCGACGGTCACGCTCACGCCGGACGCCGACCGGCCCGAGAAGCGCCAGCCGGACGTGCCGACCTCGACCCGCAGCGGCTGCAGCGGGCGCACCAGCCGCACCATCTCGCCGCCCGCGCTGACGACCAGCGACGTCGCCGTGAAGCGCAGCCGGCCCGGCCCCGCCAGGCCGCCGGCGAAGGCGACCCACGCGTCGGGATCGCCGGCGAACCCGTGCGCCTGGCCCCACCACCAACGCTCCGGGAAGCCGCCGTTGGACCAGTTCTTCTCGGCGTAGGCCACCGCGCCGTCCAGGTCGACCTCGCGTCCGCCGAGCACCGCGCGCCCCCGCACCGTCGCGCGCAGCAGCCACGGATGCCAGTACTGCGACAGGCCCGGGATCGTGTGCGCGGCGCCCAGGCCGCCGAACGCCCGCCGCGGCCACCGGCCCGGACGCTCGAGCTCGACGTCCAGTGAAACGTTCGGGAGCCGCACGGAGACGGAGTTAGGCGACGCGACACAGGCGTCGCCGACGCGAACGAGGCCCTCGGCATCGGCCCAAGCCTCCGGAACCGCGACCGCCTCCGAGAACCCACCCGGATGCGCGGCCACGCCGGCGGTCCCCCACCGCTTCCCGGCCCCGTCGCGATTGACGGCGGCGAGCACGACGACCACGTCACCGCTCTCCACCGCCGTCAGGCGCCAGAACCAGCCCTCCATCGCCACCCCGTGCGGGCGCCGCGGATCGCCGAACGGCAGGTCCGCCCCGAACCGCCGGTATGTGTCGAGCAGCACGGAGGGGATCATCGCAGAGGCGCTAATATCTCAGTCAGTCCAACTAAGGTTTTCCCTCTCTCCCCGACACATCAAAGATGCCTGAACAGCCTTTCACCAACATCGTGCCCTGCTCCATTTGCGCCGAGCGGCCCGGCACCCTCCAGATGGTCGTCCAGACCGACAACGGCCGGCAGGCCGCCGTCATGTGCGAGAGCTGCGCCCGTGACCTCATGGAGGGCTTCGGCCAGGCCGGCTTCGGCCCCGCGGCCCAGGGCGGCAACAACAACGCCTTCGGCGCCGTCAACGGCAACCCGTTCGGCCGCCCCGGCATCCAGACGCGCCAGCGCCCGGACGCCAACGCCAAGCAGTCCGACACCCCCGCGCTCGACGAGTTCGGCCGCGACCTGACCCGCGACGCGGGCGAGGGCCGCATCGACCCCGTCATCGGGCGTGAGGACGAGATCGCCCAGACCGTCGAGATCCTGGCCCGCCGCCGGAAGAACAACGCCGTGCTGATCGGCGAGGCCGGCGTCGGCAAGACCGCGATCGTCGAGGGCCTGGCCCTCCACATCCACAACAACGACGTCCCCGAGGCGCTGCGCGGCGTGCGCGTCGTCGCCCTCGACATGGGCTCGCTCGTCGCCGGCTCGCAGTACCGCGGCCAGTTCGAGCAGCGCCTGAAGCAGGTCCTCGCGGAGGTCACCGCCGCCAACGGCAAGATCATCGTGTTCGTCGACGAGCTGCACACCGTCCTGGGCGCCGGCGGCGCCGAGGGCGCGATGGACGCCGCGAACCTGCTCAAGCCGATGCTCGCCCGCGGCGAGCTGCGGATGGTCGGCGCCACCACGCTGGCCGAGTACCGCAAGATCGAGCGCGACGCCGCCCTGGCCCGCCGCTTCTCCCCGGTCACGGTCGACGCCCCGAGCGTCGAGGAGACCGTCGAGATCCTGAAGGGCCTGCGCGACGCCTACGAGCAGCACCACGCAGCCAAGATCACCGATGAGGCGATCACCGCGGCCGCCCGCCTGAGCGACCGCTACATGACCGAGCAGCACCTGCCCGACAAGGCCATCGACCTGATGGACCAGGCCGCGGCGAAGCTGCGCCTCGCGACCCCGCGCCCCGTCGACACCGCGACGCTGCAGGAGCAGCTGCGCACCGCCGTCGAGGTCGAGGACTACGAGAAGGCCGCGTGGATCAAGGAGCGCATGCGTGACGGCGACGCCGCCGTGAGCGACAGCGCCGTCGTCGTGGACGAGACCGCGATCGCCGCGGTCGTGGCCGCCCGCACCGGCATCCCGCTGGGCGAGCTGGTCGCCGGCGAGCTGCAGCGGCTCTCGGACCTGGAGACCGACCTGCACCAGCGGGTCATCGGCCAGGACGAGGCCGTGGAGAAGGTCGCCGACACGATCCGCCGCGCCCGCGTCGGACTCGGCGAGCCGGACCGGCCCGTGGGCTCGTTCCTGTTCCTCGGCCCGACCGGCGTCGGCAAGACCGAGCTCGTCAAGGCCCTGTCCGAGCGCCTGTTCGCCACCGAGGACGCCCTCATCCGCATCGACATGTCCGAGTACCGCGAGCCGCACACGGTCGCGCGGCTGATCGGGTCGCCGCCCGGCTACGTGGGCTACGGCGACGGCGGCCAGCTGACCGAGCCGGTCCGGCGCCGCCCGTACTCCGTGATCCTGCTCGATGAGATCGAGAAGGCGCACCCCGAGGTGTGGAACGTGCTGCTGCAGCTGCTCGACGACGGTCGCCTGACCGACGGCGAGGGCCGCACGGTCGACTTCACCAACGCGGTGATCGTCATGACGTCGAACCTCGGCGCCGGCCAGGCCAAGCGCGGCATCGGCTTCACCGCCGCCGACGCGCCGACCTCCGACGACCGGATGGTCGCGGCCGCCAAGCAGGCGTTCCTGCCCGAGTTCCTGAACCGGATCGACGAGATCGTGACGTTCGAGGCGCTCGGCGGCGACCAGATCGCGCAGATCGCGCGGCTGATCGTCGAGCGGGTCGCGGCGCGCCTGGACGAGGAGCGCGGCATCACCCTGACCGTCGACGACGAGCTGGTCGCCCAGCTGGCGGCCGACGGGTTCGACGAGGAGTTCGGCGCCCGCCCGCTGCAGCGCCACGTGCGCCGCACGCTGGAGCGGGAGCTGACCCGGGCCATCCTGGCCGGGTCCCTGACCGACGGCGCGCACGTGCGTGCCACGGCCGGCGCGGACGGCGGCGTGGCGCTGGAGGTCAGCGCCGCCGCCGCGCTGGAGGCGACCGCCGCGTAAGGACACGCGGCGCGCCGCCCTGTTGGAGAGGAAAGGACAGAAGGGGCCGGCGTCTGGCAGATGCCGGCCCTTTCGCTTGCGGGTTCCCAGCCGGCGCGAGAGGGTAGGCGGGTCAGCATGGCGACCGACATCACGACCGACCGCCTCCGCGCGCTCGCCGAGACGCGCACCACGCAGGGCAAGGTCCTCTCCGTCTTCATCAACCTCGACCCGCGCGAGTTCGCCACGCCCCCGGCGCGCGCCACCGAGATCAGCTCGGTCCTGGACGAGGCGTCGCGGACGATCCGCGAGCTGGACGGCCTCACGCACGACGAGCGCGTCGCCCTCCTCCAGGACGTCGAGCGCGTCCGCGACGAGCTGCGCAACGGCGTCGACATGGAGGGCGCGCGCGGCCTCGCCGTCTTCGCGTCCGGCCCCGTCAACCTCTTCGAGGTCATGAAGCTGCCGCGCCCGGTCGAGCACCAGGTGGCGGTCGACGACCATCCCTTCGTCGAGCCCCTGGCCAGGATCGGGACGGGCGAGCTTTGGTGGCTCGTGCTCGTCGACCGGCGCCGCGCGCGGCTGCTGACCGGCACCGTCGACGGCCTCGTCGAGGTCTGGCGCGCCGACGAGCCCGTGTCCGGCGTCCGGACGCAGGCGGGGTTCCGCCAGTCGCGCGACCAGGGCGGCCACGCCGAGGGCCGCTACGAGCGCGGCCTCGAGAAGGACGTCGACGACCACCTGCGCCACGTCGGCGACGAGGTGCGCCGGCGCCTGGCGCGCAAGCGGATCGCGGGCATCCTGGTCGGCGGGCCGGTCGAGGCCGTCGCGCGCTTCGAGGCGCTGCTGCACGCCGACGTCGCCCGCTGCCTGAAGGGGCGGCTGGACGTCGAGGTCTGGAACTCCGGCGCCGACGAGGTCCTGCGCAGCGCGCGCGGCGTGCTCGCCGAGCTGACCGCGAAGCGCGACGACGAGCTGCGGGCGAAGGTCGAGGAGGGCCTGGGCCGCGGCGCGGGCCGCGCGGTCGCGGGGCTCAACGACGTCCTCCCGGCCGTCCACGAGCGCCGGATCGACACGCTCGTCGTGCAGGAGGGCTTCACCGCCAAGGGCGTGCGTTGCCCGCAGTGCGGGTGGCTGGGCGTGACCGCCGGCGGGCAGTGCCCGGCCGACGGCACGATGACCGACGTAGTCGAGAACATCGTCGAGGCGGCGGTGGTCCGGGCCTTCGGCCAGGACGCGCGCGTGCGCTACCTGCCGGCCGACGACACGGCGCTGGAGACGAAGGGCTCGATCGCGGCGCTGCTGCGGTTCTAGCCGTGCTTCCTGCGCGGCGGCGGGACCTTGAGGGTGTAGCTCCCCACGACCAGCTCGCGCTGCGCCTCCGGGGCGGGGCCGAACCACATGTAGGTGACGCGGCCGCGGTAGGTGCCGGGGATCGGGCTGTACCAGACCTTCTCCGCGATCTCGCCCTTGCGGATGTTGCGCTGCGTCGGCCCTGAGCCCCAGCCGCGGGAGCCGCGGCGGCGACGCGTCACGTAGTAGGCGGTGGTCGCGTCCGGGATCGCCACCCGCGCCCGCCAGTGGATGACCATCACGCGCTGGCCGTCGCGGTGCTCGAGCCGGGCGTGGACGGGGCTGCGGACGTCGGCGGTCGTGAGGCTGGGGCGCGGGTGGGGCGTGAAGCCGAGCTGAGGGCACTGGTGGTCCGGGGTCGCCCATCCCTCGCGCGTCACCGGGCACGACGTGCCGTCGGCGAACGTGACCTTGGTGATCGTCGTGTTGTACGGGTTCGGGTTGGGCGTGCCGTAGAGCGACGCCGTCGTCCCGGCCCCGACGCCGTAGACCAGGCCGCGGCGGACGATCAGGTAGACGCCGTACGGGCGCGCGAGCTGCTGGACGTGCGGCGCGCCGTCGTCGCCGATGTAGGTGATCGTGCGCGCGTTGGGACCGAGCGCGCCGATCGCCAGCGTGCGCTCGTCGGCGTCCGGGCAGAAGCGCACCGTCGGGTCGCCGGTGACGGTGCCCGCCGGGGAGCAGGCGCCGTTCTCGGTGGTGCCCGCGGCGGGGAGGCCGCCCTGGATGCTGGCGGTGAAGAGGCGCCGGTTGGCGTCGAGCTGCGCGCAGGCGCCGATCATCAGCTGGTGGTCGGCGGGGAACGGGTGGAAGCGTCCGTCGTTGCCGAAGACGTCGTCCTGGCCGAGCGCCCCGACCTGGCCGCCGACGACGCGGCCCGGGTGCAGGCAGCCGAGCGAGCGCGTCGTGACGCTCATGCGCACGCCCCACGGCGGCCCGCCGTCGGGGTCCGGGACGCGGAGCGCCAGGACCTTGGCGGTGCCGGGCACGACGGTCCCCGAGAACGTGTTGGGCTTGGGCTTGAGGGAGCCGGGCGAGTCGTGGGTCGGCGGGCCGATCGGGATGACGCCGCCGGCGGCGAGGGCGGCCGTGGCGGCCAGCAGCAGCGCGGCGACGAGGGCGAGGACGAGGCGGCGGCGGGAGAGGCGACGGCGGGAGAGGCGGCGGCGCGGCGCCGCGGTCGCCGCAGTCGCCGGGGTCGCCGTGGTCGCCGTCGCGGTCGCCGCGCGCCGGCGCTCCGCCATCGCCTCGAGCTCGCGCTCCAGCTCCGGGATCAGGCTCATCGTGCGTCCTCCATCGCCGTGCGGCGCAGCGCGCCGAGCCCGCGGCTCACGCGCTGGCGGACGACCGCGGGCGAGCACCGCAGCTCACGCGCGATCGCGTCGTAGTCGCCGTCTTCGAGCACGCGCATGCGGATCGCGTCGCGCTGGTCGGGCGGCAGGTCGGCCAGCCACGCCTCGACGACCGCGGCGTCGGACTCCAGGACCGCCTCCTCGACGGCGCGCCGCGTCTCGTCGCCGATCGCCACGGCCTCCATGCCGAGGCGGCGGCGGGCGTCGTCCTCCACGCGGCCGGCGCGCCAGGCCGCGTAGACGACGTGCTTGGCGATCCCGAGCAGCCAGCCGCGGGCGGTCGGGGAGTCGCCCCGGAACGTCGTGCGGGACTCGTAGGCGCGGGCGAACGTCTCGGCGGCGACGTCGATCGTCAGCTCCGGGTCGCGCACCAGGCGGCCGGCGAACGCCACCACCGCGCGCTCGTGGCGGCGGTAGAACTCGGCGAAGGCGGGCGGATCGCGGTCGGATCGCGCCAGCAGCTCGGCGTCGCTGCGCGGCATCAACAACAAGGTGCCGATCCGCACCCCGGTTTGTGACGGCTACCGGTCGGCGAGCACGTGGATCGTGCGGATCGTCGGGTCCGCCGCGCCGTGCAGGCGCGCGCCCGAGTCGACCAGCTCGCGCAGGTAGGCCGCGGTCTCGGCGGTGATCCGCTCGCCGGGCAGGAGCGCCGGGATGCCGGGCGGGTAGCCGGCGATCGACTCGCAGGAGATGCGGCCGATGGCGGCGTCGAGGTCGACGACCTCCGCGTCGCCCAGGAACGCGTCGCGCGGCGGGACGACCATCGTGTTGGCGAGGGCGCCGGGCCCGCGGACCAGCGCCTGGACCGGCGTGCCGGGCCGGATGATGCGCTTGACGATCTCGTCCACGTCGCCGGCGAAGCGCACGAGCGCCTCCATCGGCTGGCCGATGCCGAGGACGCAGACGATCGTCGCGACCGTCGCCAGCTCCGGCTGGACGTCGTAGGCGTTGCGCAGCGCGTCGGCGACCTCGTAGCCCGTGCGGCCCGTGGCGCGCGTGTCGAGGACGAGGCGCAATGGGTCGTAGGCGGCGACGCCGGGCCGGCCGACGAAGTTGTAGTCGATGGTCTTGATGCCGGGCGTGGTGGCGAGCTTCTCGCGCGTCGCCTTGGCGGCGGCGATCGTCTCGTGCAGGAGCGCCTCGCCGTGCACGGCCAGCTGGCGGCGGGCGCCGTCGAGCGAGGCCATCAGGAGCGACGACGGCGACGTCGAGCGCACGAGCCGGATCGCGCGGCCGACCGCCGCCGGGTCGATCCGGCCGGTGTCGGCGACGTGGAGCATCGCCGACTGGGTCAGCGACCCCACGATCTTGTGGGTCGACGTCAGCACGGCGTCGGCCCCGAGGTGCAGGGCGGACGGCGGCAGGTCGGGGTGGAAGCCGAAGTGCGGGCCCCAGGCCTGGTCGACGACCAGCGCGACGTCCCGCGCGTGGGCCGTGGCGGCCAGGGCCTCGACGTCGGCCGCCATGCCGTAGTAGGTGGGCGAGACGACGAACGCGACCCGCGCCTCGGGATCCGCCTGCAGCGCCGCGTCGAGAGCGTGGGGCGTGACGCCGTGCGCCATGCCGAGCTCCGAGTCGTACTCCGGCGCCACGAAGCTCGGCAGCCCACCACTCAGGACGAGCCCGTCGACGATCGACGCATGCGAGTTGCGTTGTGCGACAACATGCGTGCCCAGCGGCGCCAGCGCGAGGCACAGAGCATGGTTTCCTTGGGTGGCCCCATTGGTCAGGAACCACGTCCGCACAGCACCATGCGCCTCAGCCGCCAACGCCTCAGCCCGCTCATACGGCGTCGGCGCCGGCCCGAGATCCACCCCGTGGATGTCCTGCGGGATGTCGATGCCCAACGCCCGATCCCCGAGCGCATACCGCAACCCCGGATCAGCACCCGGCCCACCCTTGTGCCCAGGCACATGAAACCGCCCAGGCCCCCGAAACCCATAGGCGACGACGGCATCGAGATACGGGGCCGTCGGCTGCTCGGAGGGACCGGACTTGGGAGTTCTGGCCGCGCTCATGAAGGCGTCAGGCTATCCGGCGGGGGAAGCGGAGACCGCTGCTCGGTGGCCTCCGCCGGCCTCCGTCGGTCCCGCCGACCAGCCGCGCTAGCTCGCGGCCTTCAGCAGGTACTCGCGCACGAACCCGTCCAGGTCGCCGTCGAGGACGCGTTGGGCGTCGCCCATCTCGCGGTCGGTGCGGTGGTCTTTGACCATCGTGTAGGGGTGGAGGACGTAAGAGCGGATCTGGGAGCCGAAGTTGACGTCGAGCGTCTCCCCCTTCTCCTTCGCGATCTCCTCCTGGCGCTCGCGCTCCTGGCGCTCCAGCAGCTTGGACCGGAGCATCTTCATCGCCGTGTCCTTGTTGGCCGACTGCGAGCGCTCGTTCTGGCACTGCACGACGATCCCGCTCGGACGGTGGGTGATGCGCACCGCGCTGTCGGTCTTGTTGACGTGCTGGCCGCCGGCGCCGGACGCGCGGTAGGTGTCGATCTGGAGGTCGTCGCTGTCGATCTCGACATCGCTGGTGTCCTCGATCACCGGCGCGACCTCGACGCCGGCGAACGCCGTCTGGCGTCGCGACTGCGCGTCGAACGGCGAGCTGCGCACGAGGCGGTGGACGCCCTGCTCGGCGGTGAACAGCCCGTAGGCGTTCTCGCCCTGCGCGCGGAACGTCGCCGACTTGATTCCGGCCTCCTCCCCCGCGGACGCCTCGAGCAGCTCGACCTTGAACCCGCGCGACTCGGCCCAGCGCATCATCATGCGCAGCACCATCTCGGCCCAGTCCTGGGCGTCGGTCCCGCCGGCGCCGGCGTTGACCGTCACCAACGCGTCGCCCGCGTCGTACGGCCCGGAGAAGAGGCGCTCCTCCTCCAGCTGGGATAAGCGCGACTCGACCGACGCCAGCTGCTCGGACAACTCGCCCGCGAGCTCGTCGTCCTCGTCGGCCAGCTCGACGAGCCCGTCGAGGTCCTCGATGTCGCTCGCCAACTCGGTGAACGTCTTCAGCTTGCGCGACACCCGCGCGTGCTCGGCCGAGACCTTGGCCGCCGCGCCGCTGTCATCCCAGAACCCCGGCGCCTGCATCTGCGCCTCGAGCTCCTCGACGCTGCGCGACAGCGCGTCCGGATCGGTCGACTTCCGCAGCAGGTCGTAGCTGGCCTGGATGGCCGCGATGCGCTGCGGAACTGGCGTGTCGGGTGACGCAGACGTGGCCACTACGCCCCGTGGCTTGACGTAGCCCGGTAGTTGTCCACGGGGCCGTCAGGCACCGTGGCAACGCTTAAATTTCTTGCCGCTGCCGCACCAGCACGGGTCGTTGCGGCCGATCGTGTCGTGCTCGTCGACCCGGCGCTGCTGGACGATCGGCGTGGCGTCCTCGGGCAGGCCGAGGTCGTCGGCGTAGCCGACGGGCGCGCCGCCCGGAGCGGCGCCGGTGCCGGCCGCCTCGGTGAACGCGCTGGGCTGCTGGGTGCCGACGCCGCCGCTGTACTGGACGCTCGTCGGGCCGCCCTGGTGCTCGGGCAGCGGCGGCGCCTCGGCGCCCTCCACCTCGACCTCGACGTGGTAGATCATCCGCGAGAAGTCCGCCCAGATGGAGTTCATCAGGTCGGTGAAGAGGTCGAACGCCTCGTTCTTGTAGGCGACGAGCGGATCGATCTGGGCGAACCCGCGGAGGTGGATGCCCTCGCGCAGGTAGTCCATGTCGTACAGGTGCTCGCGCCACTTGTTGTCGATGATCTGCAGCAGCAGGTAGCGCTCGAGCGCGCGCATGAGCTCCTCGCCGAGCTCCTCCTCGCGCGCGTCGTACATCTTCATCGCGTCGTCGACGAGCATCTCGACGAGCTCCTCGCGCTCGTTGACCTCGTCGAGCCTGGCCGGCCCGAAGCCGACCGGGAAGATGTCGCGCAGCGCGGTGAACAGCCCGTCGACGTCCCAGTCCTCGACGTACTCGGAGACCGTGTACTCGTCGACCACGCGCCGGATCACGTCCGCGACGTTCTCGCG
>DATDMD010000154.1:0-9776 GCA_036518975.1 Baekduia sp. | reverse complement strand
AGCGCCGCGCGCCCCTTGGAGCGGTCGAGCGTCGCCCAGACGACGAGCAGGTCCGCGCGGTCGCCGGCGGTCACGTAGATCTTCTCACCGTTCCGAACGTACTCGTCGCCGTCCAGGACGGCGGTCGTCCGGATCGCGGCGCTGTCGCTGCCGGCCTCCGGCTCGGTGATCGCCATCGCCGCCCAGCGGCCGGCGAAGCGCGCCAGCTGCTCGTCGTCGGCGACCGACGCGATCGCGGAGTTGCCGAGCCCCTGGCGCGGGACCGACAGCAGCAGGCCGACGTCGCCGCGGCACAGCTCCATGATCGACAGCGCCGTCGACAGGTTCGACCCGTTGCGGTTGCCGCCGTCCGACCCGCCGCGCGCGGCGCCGGCGCCGTTCGGCGACCGGCGCACGCCGGCCGCGCCCGCGCCGCCGAGGTCGCTGCCGTCGTTCATCCCGTCGATGACCGCGGCGAGCATGTCCAGCTCCTTGGGCCGGGCGTGCTCCTCGCGGTCGTACTTGCGGGAGATCGGGCGGAACACCTCGTCGGCGACCTGCCGCGCCTGCGCGACCAGCGGGCCGAACTTCTTGGGGACCTCGAGGTTGATCATCAGACGACCAGGACGCCTTCCATGAGGCCGGTGGCGCGCAGGTCGCGGTACCAGCGTTCGACGGGATGCTCGGCGATGTAGCCGGCGCCGCCGAGCAGCTGCACGCCGTCGGAGCCGATCTGCATCCCGTGCCGCGCCGCGAGCTGCCGGGCCAGCGCGGCCTCGCGCGCGAAGTCCTGCTCGGCGTCGGCGCGCGCGGCGGCGCGCAGCGCGACCAGGCGCAGGCCCTCCAGCTCGATGCCGATGTTGGACACCGTGAACGCGACGGCCTGGCGGTGGCTGACCGGCTCGCCGAACGCGACGCGCTCGTTGACGTAGGGGATGACGTACTCCAGGACCGCGCGGCCCACGCCGGCGGCGATCCCCGCCCAGGCGAGACGCGCGCGGGCGACGCACTCGGCGTAGACCTTCGGGTCGGCGGCGCCGAGCAGCGCCCCCGGACCGACCTGCACGCCTTCGAGCCTGACCTTGCCCAGGCCCGCGCCGCGCAGCCCCATCGCCGGGTCGTCCTTGACCGTGACGCCGCCCGCGCGCGGCTCGACCAGGAAGAGCGCGGGCGCCGCGCTGCCCTCGACACGCGCGGCGACGAGCAGCAGCTCGGCATCCATGGCGCGCGGGACGAGGACCTTCACGCCGTCGAGGACGTGGCCGCCGCCGGGCTGGCGCCGGGCGACGGTCTCCAGCCTGCTGGGGTCGAACAGCGGGCGCGCCTCGGCGATCGCGAGGGCCGCGGCCGGGACGTCCTCGCCGACCAGCGCGGGCAGGTAGGTCGCCTGCTGGTCGGCGTCGCCCCACAGCGCGAGCGCGGTCGCGACCGCCGCGGGCGCCAGCGCGCCGACGGCGAGGCCGGCGTCGCCGTGGGCGAGCGTCTCGGCGGCGAGCACGCCGGTGACCGCGGAGCGCTCGCTGATCGCGCCGCCCAGCTCCTCGGGCACGCCGATCATCGTCAGCCCCAGCTCGGCGGCCTCGGCGAAGACCTCGGCCCGGCCCTCGCACTTCTCGGCGGCCGCGGCGGCCGGGCGCAGGCGCGCGCTCGCGAAGTCCCGCCACGCCTCGACGAGCATCTGCTGCTCGTCGCTTGGCGTGAGGTCGAAGAGGCCGGCGCCGCCGGTCCGCCGCGGGCGCGCGGGCCTGCCCAGCCGCGCGCCGGCCTGGAAGGTACGTCCGGCCCGGCCGGCGGCCTTGAAGCCGTCGCGCGTGGCGCGGTACAGCACGCGCTCCGCTGGCTGGCGCACGCCGAGCCGATCCATCATGTCGGAGCCCGCGAGGCGGTTCAGGGCGCGCAGCCCCAGGCCCATCGATCGTTCGGCGACGGTCATCGCGCCGAACAGTAGACGTGCGGGTTTCTTGAGTCAACTGGCCGCCGTCGTTCAGAAGACGACGGCGGCGGACAACGCGTCTACGCCGTCAGGCGCACCGGGAGCGTCTTGAGCTGGTTGATGAACGGCGACTCCGCGTAGGCCGGCGTCCCCACGATCGCCATGTCGGGGTAGCGCGCGAGCGTCTCCTCGATGAGGACCTGCAGCTCCAGCCGGGCGAGGGCCGTGCCGAGGCAGAAGTGGCGGCCGCCGGCGCCGAACGCCTGGTGCTCCGGGTTGCGCGTGACGTCGAAGCGGTCAGGGTCGTCGTAGCGCGTCTCGTCGCGGTTGGACGACACGTACCACATGGCGACCTTGTCGCCCTCCCTGATCTGCGCGCCGTTGAGCTCCACGTCGCGCGTCGCGGTGCGGCGGAAGTGCGCGAACGCGGGGAACATGCGCAGCGCCTCCTCGACCGCGCTCGGGACCAGCGCCGGGTCGTCGAGCAGCAGCTGGCGCTGCGACGGGTCCTCCATCAGCGCGCGCATCGCCGAGCAGTAGGTCGCCTTCGTGGAGTCGTTGCCGGCGGCGACGAGCAGGAAGAACCCCATGACGATCTCGTGCTCTTCGAGCTTGGAGCCGTCGATCTCGGCGTGGACCAGGACCGACATGAGGTCCTCGGTCGGCTCCGCGCGGCGCGCCGCGATCAGCTCGGAGCAGCGCCGGAAGATCTCCGGGACGTCGCGCTCCATGACGGTCTGCACGCCCTCGGGGTTCATGTCCGGGTCGCCTGCGCCGAGCGTCTGATTCATCAGCCGCGCCCAGATCGCGTCGTCCTCGGGCGCGGTGCCCATGAACGAGCCGATGACGCGCGCGACGACCGGCTGCGCGACGTCGGAGACGAGGTCGCAGGACTCGCGGCCTTCCAGCCGGTCGAGGACGCCGCGCGTGATCTCCCGGATCGCCGGCTCGTGCTCGGCGATGCGCTTGGGCGTGAACCCGCGCTGGAACAGCGCCTTGAGGCGGTCATGGCGCGGCGGGTCCATCCCGATGAACATGCTCTGGGCGAGCTCCAGCGGGAGGATCGAGTGCGTCAGCAGCGTGAAGCCGGTGGCCGACGAGAACGTCTCCCAGTCGCGGCTGACCGCGTGGACGTCATCAGCGGTCGTCACCGACCAGTACCCCTCCTCGGTGGGGTAGTCCGAGATCTTCGACGTCCAGTGGACGGGGCACTGGCCGCGCAGCTGCTTGAACAGCGCGTGCGGCGGCCCGTCCAGCCATTGCTCACGCTCGGTGACGAGCGTCTCTTCGAGAGGCACGGGATCGGCGGACATGGGTTGACACTGTGTCAAAGATCCCGCTCGAAAACCAGTTCCCGACCGTCGCGCTCGTCCATCTGCTCGCCCACCTGCGCGAACCCGAACGCGGCCACGATCCGCAGCGATCGCGCGTTGTCCGGGCTCACCGAGGCGCGCGCGATCCGGACCCCGTTCTCGCGCGCGTACGCGAGCAGCTCCCGCACCGCCGCCTGCGCGTAGCCCTGCCGCCGCCACGCAGGGATGACCCGGTAGCCGATCTCCACCATCCCGCGCTCGTCCGGCGCGCCGTGGTAGCCGGCATGGCCTACAACTTCCCCGGCGGCCGGCCCGGACTCCGCGACGATCGCGCGCACCAGCCACGGCGTGACCTCCGGCTCGCCGATCATCTGGCCGAGGCGCAGCGTCCACAGCCACGTGTCGGCGAGGAAGTCGGGCGGCAGCGGGACGCCGGCCCGCGCGCGGGCGCCGTCGAGGTCGCGATCGATCAGCGCCTGGAGCGCGGCGGCGTCGAGCGGCTGGAGGAGGACGGCGGGGAGGTCTGTGGTCATCGCATGGGATCATGCCGCGCGTGGCCGCCTCTGAGACCTTCCTGCTCGTCGACGGGGAGAACATCGACGCGACGCTCGGCGGCAGCCTGCTCGGCCGGCGGCCGGCGCCCGAGGAGCGGCCGCGGTGGGACCGCGTGCGGGAGTATGGCCGCGCGGTCTGGGAGCAGCCGCTGCGCGGGCTCTTCTACCTCAACGGCTCGGGCCAGATCCCGATGTCGTTCGTCCAGGCGCTCGACGCGCTGGAGTTCCGGCCGGTGCTGCTGTCCGGGCCGCCGGAGGTCAAGGTCGTCGACGTCGCGATCCAGCGGACGCTGGAGGCGCTCGCCGAGCGCGAGGACGGCGACGTCCTGCTGTGCTCCCACGACGGCGACTTCGCGCCCCAGATCGCCGACCTGCTGCGCGACGGCGGCCGCCGCGTCGGCGTCATCGGCTTCCGCGAGCTGATCTCCACGGCGCTGGCGGACCTGACCGCCGAGGGCCTCGAGTTGTATGACTTGGAAGACGACGTCGGGGCCTTCACGGTCGCGCTGCCGCGCATCCGCGTGATCCCGATCGAGAGCTTCGACCCGTGGACGCTGCTGCGGTAGGGCGCTAGACCGCGGC
Source organism: Baekduia sp. (assembly GCA_036518975.1). Taxonomy (GTDB): domain Bacteria; phylum Actinomycetota; class Thermoleophilia; order Solirubrobacterales; family Solirubrobacteraceae; genus Baekduia. The sequence goes on along the minus strand of DATDMD010000154.1, from coordinate 5,415 downwards.
CGACGTGTCGAAGACGTGCAGCGCGCGCGACACGCGCTCGTCGCCGCCCGGCCCGTTGATCACCGCGGCCAGCTGTTCGAGCAGGGAGGGGCGGTCGGCGGGCGTCGGTCCCTCGGCCAGGCGCTCGGACGCGAGGCGCAGGCGCGTCCGGGCGGGCGTTCCTGGGCTCGTGAGCAAGTCGATGACGGCAGCGGCGGTGGACATGGTCCTCGGATCGGAAGACATGGCGGGGGTGGGGAGAGGTCGACACGGCACGGCGACCGATGACGGACCGTGCTGGACCAAGGGTTTAGCGCGCGCGTCCCCAGTCCTGGGTGACCAGCTTGAGAATCAACCCGGACGGGTGCGTTCTGGCCCGGCAGGGCCGGCCCAGGCGTTAGGAGTCGAACAGCTCGGCGACGCGGGCGCGCGCGGCCACGGCGGCGGCCTGGAGCGGGGCCGGCCGGCGCTCGAGCTGGGAGACCGGCTCGACGCCCGCCGCGAGGCGCACGCCGAGCATGTTGGTGGTGTTGGACGCGATGCGGTCGACGACGTTCTCGTAGACGGCGAAGCGGTCGCGCGCGAGCGGGACGAGGTCCGGGTTCAGCGCGCGCAGCCGGCGCTCGATGAGGCGCTCGACCAGCCCGCCGGCCGGCGTCCGGGACACGCCCTCGGGGCGCGTCTGGAGGACGAGGGCGTGCGTCGCGCCGAGGTTCAGCGCGGCGTCGACGGGGATCGGGTCGACCAGGCCGCCGTCGAGCCAGCGGCGGCCGCGGAACGCGACGGGGTCGCCGCCGAGCCACGGCAGGCGCGAGGTGGCCAGCAGCGCGCCGCGCAGCTCGGCCTCGCTCGTCAGGTCCGACAGGACCTCGGCGCGGGCGGTCGCCACGTCGATCGCCACGCAGTGCAGCCGGTCCGACGCGGCCGTGCGGCGGTGGCGGTCGGCGTCCAGGCCCTCGTTGGAGCGGTCCAGCGTGAACGCGACGTCGACCGCGGCGCGGCCGATCAGCAGCCGCCGGGGCGCGATGTAGCGCTTGACGAGGTCGGCGTCGAGGTAGTTGTCCGTGCAGCCCAGCGCGACGCCCGCCAGGAAGGCGGCGCCGTTGAGCGCGCCGGCGCTGGTCCCGACGACGAGGTCGAAGCACGGCAGCAGGCCGCGCGCCTCCAGCGCGTCGGCCATCGCCGAGGAGACGACGCCGCGCATCCCGCCGCCCTCCAGGACGAGCGCGAGGCGCGCGCCGTCGTCGGCACGGTCGTCGTCGCCGCGCGCGCCCGCGGCGGCCCGTCCCCGCAGCAGCTCGAGGACGGGGTGCAAGGCGCTAGGCGCGGACCTCGCCGAGGCCCAGGTCGCGCCCGATGATCTCCTTCATGATCTCGTTCGAGCCCGCCCAGATCTTGGTGACGCGCGCGTCCATCCACGCGTGGGCGACCTCGTACTCCTCCATGTAGCCGTAGCCGCCGTGGAGCTGGACGCAGGCGTCGATCACGTCGTTCTGGACCTGCGCCGACCACCACTTGGCCTTGGCGGCGTCGACCGCGCTGAGCTCGTGGGCGGCGTGCGCGACGACGCACTGGTCGACGAACGCCTGCGTGACGTCCAGGCGCGTCCGGAGGTCGGCGGCGAGGAACCGTGAGTTCTGGAAGGTCCCGATCGGCCGGCCGAACGCCTTGCGCGACTTGATGTACTCCAACGTGATCGCGAACGCATGCTGCGCGTGCGCGGTGTTGGAGATCGCGGAGCCCAGCCGCTCCTGCGCGAGGTGCTCCATCATGTGGTGGAACCCGCGGTCGACCTCGCCGATCAGCTGGTCGTCGGTCAGACGCACGTTCTCGAAGAACAGCTCGGCCGTGTCGGCCTCGTGCTGGCCGACCTTGTCCAGCTTGCGCCCGCGGCTGAAGCCGTCCATCCCCTCCTCGACCGCGAAGAGCGAGATGCCGCGGCCCTTCGGGTCGGTCGCCGTGCGGGCGGCGACGATCACGAGGTCCGCGTGCGCGCCGTTGGTGATGAAGGTCTTGGACCCGTTGATGAGCCATTCACCGGGGTGGGCGGGATCACGTCTCGCGGTGGTCTTCAGGCCCTGGAGGTCCGAGCCGGCCTCGGGCTCGGTCATGCCGATCGCGGTGACCATCTCGCCGCTGCAGAACTTCGGCAGCCAGCGCGCCTTCTGCTCGTCGTTGGTGAGGCGCGTCAGGTACGGCGCGCAGACGTCGGCGTGGATCGTGAACGACGAGGAGAACGCCATGCCCGCGCGCGAGAGCTCCTCGTTGAAGATCGTGTTGTAGCGGAAGTCCACATCGCTCCCGCCGTACTCCTCCGGGACCGCGACGCCCAGGAAGCCGCCGTCGCCTGCCGTCTTCCACAGGTCCTTCGGGATCCGCCGCGCCTCCCGCATCTCCTCACGACGCGGCAGGATCTCCCGATCCACGAACGCGGCGGCGGACTCGCGGAACAGCTTGTGGTCGTCGTCGAACAGCGTGCGGGTCAGCGACATGGCGCCGAACTATACGCACGACCGTTCGCTCAAGTCTCGATCGTCGCGCTTCCCGTCGCGCCGATCTCCGCCGCCAGGTCCGCCACCGAGTCGACGATGCGGGAGGGGCGGAAGGGAAACAGCTCGGCGGACTCGCGGGTCGAGACGCCGGTCAGGACGAGCACGGTCTCCAGGCCCGCTTCGAGGCCGGAGACGACGTCGGTGTCCATGCGGTCGCCGATCATCGCCGTGCTCTCGGAGTGCGCGTCGATCGCGTTCAGCGCGCTGCGCATCATCAGCGGGTTGGGCTTGCCGACGTAGTAGGGCTCGCGGTTGGTCGCGCGGGTGATCAGCGCCGCGACCGCGCCGGTGGCGGGGAGCGGCCCGTCGGGCGACGGGCCGGTCGCGTCCGGGTTGGTCGCGATGAAGCGCGCGCCGCTGTCGATCAGGCGGATCGCGTGGGTGATGCGCTCGAACGAGTAGGTGCGCGTCTCCCCCAGCACGACGTAGTCGGGCGCGCGCTCGGTGAGCGTGTAGCCCTCCTGGTGCAGCGCGGTCGTCAGGCCGGCCTCGCCGATCACGAACGCGCTGCCGCCCGGCCGCTGGTCGCGCAGGAAGGCGGCGGTGGCCAGCGCGCTGGTCCAGATCGACTCCTCCGGGATGTCCAGGCCGGACGCCCGCAGCCGCGCCGCCAGGTCGCGGCGCGTGTAGATGGAGTTGTTGGTCAGGACCAGGAACGGGACCTCGTGCTGGCGGAGCGCGGCGATGAACGCGTCGGCGCCCGGGATCGCCTCCTCCTCGTGGACGAGCACGCCGTCCATGTCCATCAGCCAGGACCTGATCTCGCGGCGGCCGGGCATTTACACGCGCTCCAGGAAGGAGACGACCGCCTCCGAGCAGCGCGCCGGCTCGTCGTCGAAGACGAAGTGCTTGGCGCCCTCGACCACGACCAGCTCGCTGTCGGGCAGCTCGCGCGCGAACCGGTGGGCGCCGGCGACCGGCGCGAACGGGTCGTCCTCGCCCCACAGGATCAGGGCGGGCGCGCCGACGCTGCTCAAGTCATAGTCCTCGAGCTCGGAGAACTCGCCCGAGCGGTACATCTCCAGCTGTCCGCGCCGGCGCTCCTCCGACCCGTAGGCCTTGAAGTACTCGTCGACGCTGCGGTCGTCCATCCCAGGGCTCACGCTCTTCAGCATGGCGCCGAAGCCGTCGCGGTCAAGGCCGTCGACGAGCTGTTCACCCTGTCCGGGGGTGCGCAGCGCGTCGGCCATCCCGTGCCAGCGGCCGTCCGCGAAGAACCCCGTGTTGCTGATGACCATGGCGCGGACGAGGTCCGGGTGCTCGCACGCCCAGCGCAGGCCGATCAGCCCGCCCCAGTCGTGCACGACCAGGACGACCTCGCCGAGCTCCTGCTCGCGGTGGAACGCGTCGAGCGCGTCCACGTGGGCCGTCCACGTGCCGGATCCGGCGTACGGCGAGTCGCCGTAGCCCGGCAGGTCGGGCGCGACCGCCTGCCAGCCGGCCGCGGCCACCGCCTCGAGCAGGTGGCGCCACATGTAGGACGACTCGGGATAGCCGTGCACGCACAGCACGGTGCCCTTCGGCTCCTCGATCGGGAGGGACTCTCGGTAGACGAGCGGCATCGGCCCGCCAGCCTACCCGCGCGCCGACCCGGGTAGGTTGCCCGATCGTGGCCCATCTCCGCAGCCGTCTGATCCGCGCCGCCGGCCCGACCTTCGTCGCCGCCGGCGCGCTGCACTTCGTCAAGCCCAAGGTGTACGCCTCGATCATGCCCGACTACCTGCCCGCGCACCGCGGGCTCGTGTACGCGTCGGGCGTGGCCGAGGCCGCCGGCGGCGCCGCGCTGCTGAGCGCGAACCCGAGGGTCCGGCGCGCCGGCGCGTGGTGGCTGGTCGCCACGCTGGCGGCCGTGTTCCCGGCCAACCTCCACATGGCCCTGCACCCCGAGCGCTACCCGCAGATCCCGAAGGCCGGGCTCTACGCGCGCCTGCCGTTCCAGCTCGTCTTCGTCCGCTGGGTGCTCGCCGCCGGACAGCGCTGAGGCGCCGGCCGGCACCTCGGCGCGGGTCGTGTCGTTCACAGCGACATGACCCTTCTCACCCACCCGCGCCGCGCGCTCCTCACGGGCGCCGCGGCGATCGCCTTCGGCGCCGGCGCGACCGCCGGCGCCGCGCACGCCGACGGCTTCGTCGTCAACGACCCGGCGCTGAACGTGCCGGCCAACAAGATCGAGCACGTCGTCCACGAGGTCGACATCGACGGCGTCCGCCCGCAGCACACGCTCGACGAGCTGTGGCTGGGCTCCGACAAGGCGCACCTCGTCGAGCGCGACGTCGCCACCGGCAAGGTCGTCGGCGAGTCCGCCTGGGACCGCGGCCACGGCGTCGCGTGGGACAGCTCCAGCGGCGAGCTCCACGTGATCGACGACCACAGCGTCACGCCGCCGTACCAGACGCTGTCTCAGGAGGCCGCCGTGTGGCGGCACACGTTCGAGACCGGCGCGTCTGCCCAGACCGGCGAGACCACCATCAACGGCCGGCGCTCCCTGCTCCTGCAGTCGGTCCCGGGGAAGTGGAAGACCGACGAGCCGTCCGGCGTGACGACGATGACCGTGGACGCCGAGACGTTCACGCTCTACGAGATCAAGACCGTCCTGGCCAAGGAGCACTTCTCGCAGGACGTCAAGCTGAAGTCCGCCGAGACCATCGCCCGGACCAAGGCCGACGAGTCCGTCTTCGACCTCCTGCCCAAGGGCCAGGCGGCCAAGGCCGCACGCAGGCACGCCAAGGCGCACAAGCACCACCGCCGCTAACGCAGCAGCAGCACCACCGCCACCACGACGCCGAGCGCGATGACCGAGCCCCGCAGCACGGGCTCCGGCAGTCGGCGGGCGACGCCGACCCCGACGCGCCCGCCGACCAGCGTCCCGACGCCGACCAGCAGC
>DATDMD010000153.1:0-12438 GCA_036518975.1 Baekduia sp. | reverse complement strand
GCACGCCAAGGCGCACAAGCACCACCGCCGCTAACGCAGCAGCAGCACCACCGCCACCACGACGCCGAGCGCGATGACCGAGCCCCGCAGCACGGGCTCCGGCAGTCGGCGGGCGACGCCGACCCCGACGCGCCCGCCGATCAGCGTCCCGACGCCGACCAGCAGCGCCGACAGCCACGCGACCGGCCCGAACACCGCGACGGCGACGGCGCTGACGACCGCGACCGTGAGCGACATCACCTGCTTGATCGCGTTGAGCTTCTGCAGCGGCTCCTCGAGCGTGAGGCCCAGCGCGGCGAGCAGGACGATGCCGAGCCCGGCCCCGAAGGAGCCGCCGTAGATCGACGCGACGCCGACCGAGACGATCAGCCGCGTCGGCGCCGTGTGGTGCGCCGAGCGCGCGACCCACTTGGCGACGAACGGCTGGATCGCCAGCAGCGCGCAGGCCAGCAGCACCAGCCAGGGCGCGAGCGTCGAGAACGTGTCCTCCGGCCCGACCAGCAGGAGCGTCGTCCCGATCGCCGCGCCGATCGCGCCGGCGGCCGCCAGCGCCCGCACGCGCTCCCGCTGGCCCGCGAGCTCCTCGCGCGACGTCGCCGCCGCGCTCAAGTAGCCCGGCAGCGTCGCGATCAGGTTGCTCACGTTCGCCGACAGCGGCGACAGGCCCGTCGCCAGGAGTGCCGGGAACGAGATGAGCGAGCCGCCTCCCGCCACGGCGTTGATCGAGCCCGTCGCGACTCCGGCGGCGACCAGCAGCACTCCATCGGCGACGTCCATTCGGCGCGGGAGTCTGCCCGAACATCCGTCCACGGGCCGTGCCGCCGGCTGGACGAGGCGCGTGTGGGTCCGACCTCCCGGACGTGGGCCCCTCCTCCCTCCCCGCTCGCCGCTGCGCGCTGCTCGTCGCGCTCGCGGTCTTCGCCGCCGTCGCCGCCGTCGGGTTCCTGACGGCCAAGGGCGACCCGCCGCTCGCGGTCCCCGCCGCCAAGGCCATCGCGATCGGCGCCGCCGACCCGACCATCCGCGACACCGTGCGCACGGCGGACGACGCGAAGGTCCTCTACATCGACGACCACATGGTCACGGTGACCTGGTTCCGCCACGGGCGCGGCATCGCGACCACGGGCGTGACGACGGCCGGCCTCACCCAGCGGCCGGCGCCCTACCCGGGGCATCGCGCCGCTTACGGCACGCCGCTGTCGCACGACCTCGTCGTCCTCGCCGTGCTGCTGGCGCTCTTCCTGCTCGCGACGCTGCGCGGCCCGCTGCGCCGCTGGCGCACGCTCGACGCGCTCGCGCTCGGCGCGTTCCTGGTCCCGACCGTGCTGCTGGACTGGTCCTGGCTCACGCAGGGCGAGGCCGTCGCGGCCGTGCTCTTGTTGTACGTGATGGCGCGCGGCGTGGCCACCGCGGTGCGCGGGCCCGGGGAGCCGGCCGAGCGCGCCGCCGCCGAGCCCGTCCTGCTCGAGCGCCTGGCCGCGCGGGCGCAGATGCCCAAGCTGCCGGCGCAGCTCGGCGTCCTGCTGCTCGTGGTCACCGCGATCCTGACGCTGACCTCGACCGGCATCGTCGACGTCGCGGCGGCCAGCATGGAGGGCGGGACGCTGCTGACCCACGGCGTGCTGCCCTACGGCCACATGCCCGGCGACATCGTCCACGGCGACACGTACGGGTTGCCCATCTACCTCGTCTACACGCCGCTGGCCTGGCTGTGGCCGGTCACGTGGGACTGGGACGACACCTTCGGCGCGCTGCTGATCGCGACGCTCGCGATGCTGGCGTGCGCGGCCGGGATCGCCAAGGCCACCAACAACGGCACGGGCGCGCGCTGGCCCGCGGTCATCGCGCTGCTCGCGTTCCCCGCCGCCGCGATCGCGACGTCCAGCGGGACGAACGACGGCCTCGTCGCCGCCGCGCTGATCTGGGCGCTGGCCTGGTGGGCGCGGCCCGCCGCCTCCAGCGCGCTGATCGCCGGCGCCGGGATGGCGAAGGTCGCGCCGCTCGTCCTATTGCCGCTGTGGCTCGCGCGCCTGCGCGGCGCCGCGCTGCTGCGCGCGGTGGCCGCCTGCGCCGCTGTCGGCGCCGCCATGCTGGCCGCGCTCGTCGCCTTCGGCGGCGCGCACGCGCCGCTGGACATGGCGCACGCGATGTCCTTCCAGGTCAGCCGCCGCTCGATGATGTCGGTGTGGACGACGCTCGGCCTCCAGGGCTGGCAGCCGCTCGCCCAGGCCGTGACGCTGGCGATCGCGCTCGGCGGCGCCGCGCTCGTCGGGCTGGACCGCGACGTCGCGCGCGACCCGCGCCGCGTCGCCGGCCTGGTGACCGCGGTGCTCGCCGCGCTGCAGCTCCAGGCCAACCACTGGGCGCCGCTGTACCTGCTCTGGCTCGCCCCGCCGGCGATGGTCGCGCTGCTCGGCCCGCTGGGCGCCGCGGCCCCCGCGCGCGTGCCGGAGACCGTGCCCGCGAACGCGAGGTTTGCCCCCGTCTGAGCCCGGGAAGCGTTTGGTCGAATCGTTCTTTGGAGGAGGCGATCGACCATGGCGAAGCCGCGCGCCCGCTGGTGGTACCTGCTGCTCGCGATCCCGTTCGTGGGGCTCCTGTACCCGCCGCTGTACGCCAAGCATGACCCGGAGCTCTTCGGGTTCCCGTTCTTCTACTGGTACCAGCTGGCGTGGGTGCCGGTCACGGCGCTGCTCACGTTCACGGTGTACAAGAAGGCGCGTGCGCGATGACCGTCCCGCTGGGCATCACCGTTGCGCACGACACCGACGGCGTGACGCTCGCCGTCTTCCTGGTGCTGTTCATCTCGGTGACCGTCGTCGGCTTCTTCGCCGCGCGCTGGCGCCGCGCGTCGCTCGACAGCCTCGACGAGTGGGGCCTGGGTGGCCGGAAGTTCGGCGGCGTCATCACGTGGTTCCTGCTCGGCGGCGACCTCTACACGGCCTACACCTTCGTCGCCGTGCCGGCCCTGGTCTTCGGCGTCGGCGCGCAGGGCTTCTTCGCGCTGCCCTACACCATCCTCGTCTACCCCTTGGTCTTCGCCGCGCTGCCGCGCCTGTGGACCGTCGCGCACCGCAAGGGCTACGTCACGCCCGCCGACTTCGTGCGCGGGCGCTTCGGCTCGCGCTCGCTGGCGACGGCGGTCGCGCTGACCGGCCTGCTGGCGACCATGCCCTACATCGCGCTGCAGCTCGTCGGCATCCAGGTCGTGCTCGGGACGATGGGCATCACCGGCGACTGGCCGCTGATCCTGGCGTTCGCGATCCTCGCGGCCTACACGTACCAGTCGGGCCTGCGCGCGCCGGCGCTGATCGCGGTCGTCAAGGACGTGCTCATCTACGTGACGATCATCGTCGCGGTGATCTACATCCCGTCCAAGCTGGGCGGCTTCGGCTCGATCTTCGACGCGGCCGGCAGCGCGCTGACCAAGAAGGACCCCCCGGGCGCGCTGATCCCGGGGACGACGGACGCGCAGGTCGCCTACGCCACGCTGGCGCTGGGCAGCGCGATGGCGCTGTTCCTCTACCCGCACGCGCTGACGGCGTCGCTGAGCGCGTCGAGCGCGCGGACGCTGCGGCGCAACGCGGCAGTGCTGCCGGCCTACTCGTTCCTGTTGGGGTTGATCGCGTTGTTGGGGTACATGGCGATCGCCGCGCAGATCCAGCCGTCCGGGCCCAACTATGCGGTGCCCGACCTGTTCGCGTTCATGTTCCCGGCGTGGTTCACGGGCGTCGCGTTCGCGGCGATCGCGATCGGCGCGCTGGTGCCTGCGGCGGTGATGTCGATCGCGGCGGCCAACCTCTTCACGCGCAACCTGTGGCGCGAGTACGTCGAGCCGGACATGAGCGACGCGCGCGAGGCGAAGATCGCCAGGATCGTGTCGCTGGGCGTCAAGCTCGGCGCGCTGGCGTTCGTCATCGTGCTGCCGACGAAGTACGCGATCGACCTCCAGCTCCTGGGCGGCGTGTGGATCCTGCAGACGATGCCGTCGGTGGCGCTCGGCCTCTACACGCGCCTGCACCGCTCCGCGCTGTTGTTGGGGTGGTTGGCCGGCATGGCGGTCGGGACGGCAATGGCGATCGACCTGGACTTCAAGTCCTCCGTCTACGCGCTCGACCTCTTCGGCCTTCACATCAACGCCTACGAGGCGCTGTTCGCGCTCGCCGCCAACCTCATCGTGTCGGTCGGCGCGACGCCGCTGTTCCGGGCGCTCGGCGTCGCCGACGGCCCCGACCAGACGGCGCCCGACGACTACGTCGAGCCGCCGGAGTCGGCGGGGGCGCCGCTCCCGGCGACGCCGGACCAGGAGGGGCGCGCGGGACGCTTCGAGCGGCCGGTGCGGGTACCGGGCGGCCGGTGACGTTGCGCCGGGCCCCCGAAAGGGGAAGGCTCCCGGCATGGCAGTGGACGCGCTTCGCGGCGGCATCGACCTGGGCGGGACGAAGATCCAGGCGATCGTCGCCGACCCCGACAACCACGTGATCGGGCAGGCCCGGCGGCCGACCCCGCAGACGGGCGGGCCGCCCGACGTGGTGGCGGCGCTGATCGAGGCGCTCGACGAGGCCGCCGAGCAGGCCGGCGTCGCGCCCGACACGCTGATCGGGATCGGCGTCGGCGCGCCGGGCGGCATCGACGAGGAGGCCGGGACGCTGGCCCGCGCCGGCAACCTGCCGGGCTGGCGCGACCCCTACCCCTTGGTCAAGGTGCTCGGCGACCGCTTCGGGACCACCGTCAAGCTCGGCAACGACGTCTCGGTCGCGACCGAGGCGGAGTTCCAGCTCGGGGCCGGGCGCGGGTTCTCGTCGCTGCTCGGCGTGTTCTGGGGCACGGGCGTCGGCGGCGGGATCGTCCTCGACGGCCGGCAGTGGGTCGGCCGCGGCACCGCGGGCGAGATCGGGCACATCCCGGTCCGCCACCACGGGCTGAAGTGCCCGTGCGGGCGCCACGGGTGCATGGAGGCCTACGCGGGCCGGCGGGCGATGGAGCTGCGCGCGCGGGCGGCGGTCGCCGAGGGCACGCACACCGACCTGTTCAAGATCATGGAGGAGAAGGGCCGCGACCGCCTGACCTCCAGCATCTGGGAGCGCGCGATCGACCGCGGCGACGAGCTGGCCGAGTCGCTGATCGCCGACGCGGTCGACGCGCTCGGGACCGCGGTGGCGGCGGCGTGCAACGTGCTCGACCCCGAGGCGGTCATCATCGGCGGCGGCCTGGGGGTCCGGTTCGGCGACCCCTACGCCAGGCGGATCTCCGAGAAGATGATGCCCCACCTCTTCCACGACGACGACCCGCCGGTGATGCGGGTCGCGGAGCTGGGAGACCTCGGCGGCGCCCTCGGGGCTGCTTTGCTGGTGGCATGAACCAGGAGCTGGAGGCGCTCAAGCGCGTGGCGGCCGAGGCCGCGGCCGAGGAGGTCCAGGACGGCATGCGCGTGGGGCTCGGGACGGGCTCGACGGTCGCCCACCTGCTCCCGGCGCTGGCCGCGCGGGGGCTGCGCGGGCTGCGCTGCGTGGCCACGTCGGACGCGACGTTCCGGACGGCGTCCGCGCTGGGGCTCCCGGTCGAGGAGTTCGGGGCGCTCGACCGCCTGGACGTCGCGATCGACGGCGCGGACCAGATCGCGCCCGACGGCTGGGCCGTCAAGGGCGGCGGCGGCGCGCACGTGCGCGAGAAGATCGTGGCGGCGGCGGCCGACCGGTTCATCGTGATCGCCGACGAGACCAAGGTGGTGGAGCGGATCAGCGCGCCGATCCCGCTGGAGCTGCTGGGGTTCGGGCTGGCGGCGACGCTTAGCGCCGTGGCGCCCGCCGCGATCCGGCCGGGGCTGCCGCGGTCGCCCGACGGGGGTGTCATCGCCGACTACCTGGGCGAGATCGGCGACCCGGCGGCCGTGGCGGCGTTCCTGTCGGCGACGCCGGGCGTGGTCGACCACGGGCTGTTCCCGCCGGCGCTGACGGCGGAGGTGATCGTGGCCTACGCGGACGGCCGCGTTCAGCGGCGCGCGATCGCCAACGTGTAGGGGTTGCTCGTCGCGGCGCGCTGGGCGCCGGCAGTGATCCGCACGGCGACGTAGAACGTCGCCGGCCGGCCCGTCCGGTTGCGCGCGGTGACGTTCGTGTGCGACTTCGCCAGCGGGCGCGCGGTCAAGGACTTCACCTTGCCGGAGTAGACGTACACGTTGGCGGGCGCGCCGCCGGTGAGGCGCGCGGTCAGGCGGCCGCCGGCCTTGACGCGGACGCGGTAGACGTCGGCCGGGTCCTCGACGGGCGCGATCGTCGCCTTGACCGTTCCCGAGGTGTAGGGGTCGGGCTTGGTGAAGACGCTGCCGTCGACGAAGTCGACGCCGTCGTTGGGCTCGCCGCGGTCGGCGGGCGGCACCGGCGCGGTCAGCGCGGCGGCGAGGTCGACGAGGCCGAAGCCGGTCTTCGCGTCCCAGCCCGCCGCGCCCTCGTCCTTGGCGGTCGCGCGCAGGAGGTCGGCGTACTGGCCGGGCGTGAGCTTGGGGCGCGCGGCGATGAGCCAGGAGGCGACGCCGGAGACGATCGGCGCGGCGAAGCTCGTCCCGGTCGCGCGCGTGAGGCCGTCGGCGGTGCCGTCCTGGTCGAGCGTCGGCGGCAGCGCGACCGGCACGGACTCGCCGGGCGCGACGAGGTCGACGCCGGCGCCGGCGGTGCTGAACGACGCGGGCGCGAGGCCGAGGTCGAGGGCGCCGGCGGTCAGCACGTGCGGGTAGACGGCGGGGTAGGTGGTGGGGTTGCCCTGCTCGCCCTCGTTGCCGGCCGAGGCGACGACGAGCGCGCCGTCGCCGTAGGCCGCGCCGATCGCGAGGTCGAGCGTGCGGCAGTCCTGGTCGGCCTCCAGGCTCAGGTTGATGACCTTGGCGCCGGCGTCGGCGAGGTCGAGGACGCCGTCGACGACCTCGGCGCACGTCGGGTCGTGGGCCTCGTCGTAGCCGTAGGAGAGCAGCGGCGCGCCGGGCGCGATGCCGACGACGCCCTGGCCGTCGGCGCGGCCGGCGGCGACGGAGGCGACCTCGGTGCCGTGCGCGGTGATCGGCCGGCCGGCGGGGTCGAGGGTCTTGGCCGGGCTGGAGGCGATGACCTTGGCCTGGGCGACGTCGGGGACGGCGGCGGCGTCGACGAGGTCGTCCACGACGCCGATCGGCGCGAACGCGGCCGGCGGGGTGAGGCCGGGCGCGATGACGGTCCCGCGCGCGTAGGTCTGGTCGGGGCCGGTCTCGAAGGTGGAGGCGTGGCCGAGGCGGACGTCGGGCTCGGCGTAGCGCAGGAGGCCGGCGCGGGCCAGGGCGTGGCGGAGCGCGGGCGCCTGCTCGGTCGGGACCGCGTAGGTGCCGCGGAGGCGCAGGGCGTGGGCGTGGTGGACGGCCGCGAGGTGGGCGGCCGGCGCGCCGGGGCGCGCGGCGACGAGCCAGTGCGTCGGCGTGCTCGCGTGGGCCGCCGCCGGTGCGGCAGCGGCGAGCAACGAGGCGACGAGGACCGCGGGACCCAGCCTGGTCGTCCGTGACATCGCGGGGCAGCGTACTGGAGCCTGCCGGCTGGCAGGACCGGTGCGGCGGACGTGGAACTAGCCCGCCGTGGAGGACGCCCTGTCGCTCACCCCTGCCCTGCTCTCGGAGCCGGGCGCGCTGGTGTTGGACTTCCAGCCGATCGTGATGCTCGCGACGGGGCGCGTCATCGCGCACGAGGCGCTCGCGCGGTTCCCGGGGCTGCCGGGCGTCCCGATCCCCGAGGTGTTCCACGGCGCGCACGACGCCGGCTTCGGGGCGGAGCTGGAGACGCTGGCGGTCACGCGCGCGCTCGCCTGCCCGGACCGGCCCCGTTGGACGGCGCTGACGGTCAACCTGTCGGTGTCGGCGCTCAAGTCCACCATCTTGTGGGAGGCGCTGCCGGCAGACCTGGACGGCGTGGTGGTCGAGATCACCGAGGACGAGCTGTGGGGCTACGGCGACGAGCTCGACGGCGCGCTGGCCCGGTTGCGCTCCGCGGGCGCGAGGGTGGCGCTGGACGACGCGGGCGCCGGGTATTCAGGGCTGCAGCAGCTGATGCGCGTGCGCCCGGACATCGTCAAGCTGGACCGCTCGCTGGTCAGCGGCGTCGCGACCGATCCGGCGCGCGCCGCGCTGGTGGCGTCCTTTGCGTCGTTCGCGACGCAGACCGGCGGGGCGGTGTGCGCGGAGGGCATCGAGTCGATGGACGACCTGCGGGCGGTCGCCGAGCTGGACGTCGCCTACGCGCAGGGGTACCTGCTCGGCCGCCCGGCACCGGGGTTCGCGGCGCCCGAGCCGGTGGCCGCCGTTGGCGTCGCCTCCGAGCTGCGCGGCGGGCTGCGCGCGCTGGAGCCGGCGGCGCGGGAGCTGACGACGTCGCTCGGCGGCTCGGTCCCGGAGCGGCTGGCGACGCTGATCGGCGTCGCCGCCGGGGCCGATCGCGTCGACCTCTGGCGCCTGGACCGGCGCGCGGGCGAGCTGGTGGCGGTCCGCGTCCCCGATCGTGAGCCGGGCGCGCGGGTGGCGCTGGGCGACGCGCCGGCACGCGCGCACGCGTTGGCCAGCGGGCAGGCGGGCCAGGTGCTGCGGACCGACGCCGGCGCCGACCGCGCCGAGCGCCGCGCGCTCGCCGCAGCCGGGTACCAGGGCGTGCTACTGGTCCCGGTGCTGGACGGCGGCGTCGTGCTCGGCCTGGTGGCCTGCCACCGCCGCCACGCCCGCCCGTTCAGCCGCGAGGCCGTTGCGCGCGTGCGTGCGCGGGCGCTGCCGTTCGTGTCGGTGCTGTCGTCTGGCGGGCTGACGCTCGCGGCGGCGGAGCCAGCGTGAGCGCGGGCGGCGGCGTGCGCGTCGAGCGCGTCGCGGTGGAGGTCGTCCGGCCACTGCGGCAGAAGGTGCTGCGGCCGCACCAGACGCTGGCCGACCAGGTGTTCGCGGGCGACGACGCGCCTGGCGCGGGGCACTTCGCGGCGTTCGCGGGAGAGGCCGGTGAGCAGGTCATAGGCATTGCCTCGATCACGCCAGAACCGCATCCCGCGACGCCCACGCCGGGCGACTGGCGCGTCCGGGGCATGGCGACCGATCCGAAGCTGGGACGCGGCGTCGGGGCCGGCGCGGCGCTTCTGGACGCCTGCGTCGATCACGCACGCGGCCTGGGCGCGCGGCGCATCTGGTGCAACGCCCGGTCGCCGGCGGTGGGCTTCTACGAGCGGGCAGGGTTCGTCGTGGAGGGCAACGAGTTCGTCATGGCCGGGATCGGCCCGCACTTCTTGATGGCCTTGGTCGTGTAGGCGTGGCTGGCGCCCAGCGCGGAGCGCTGCTGGTGCCGCGACGCGCGGGTATGCGGGCATCTAGGGCGAGGTCGCGAGTTCGCCGCCAGCGCCCCGCGTCATCCGCGATCGCCTCGGCCGGGGGTTCCAGCCCGAATCGCACCACGCCGGGGATCCAAGTCGTTTGGCCCCCGATATAGAAGGGTCAGACGACTCGGACCTCGACGCGATCGCCGTTCGGCGCCGAATCACACTCGCCAGTCGGTCCGGGTCACTTCGAGCCCCAAATAGGAGCTCAAAGCGACCCCGATCCGGAGCCACCCGCGCTTCGGGCCCGAATCGCCCCCGATCCATCCATGTCGTCGCGTGCCCCGTATCGGGACACCAGACGACACGGACCCTCCCGGAGCACCACTACAGCCGAGCCACGCCGAACGCGGCGGCGTCGCCCTTCACGCCTCTCGCCCCAGATGCCAAACCCCGCCCCGCAGCGCCCACCGGAACACGGCAGCACGGCCACGCCGGCGCAAACCTCAGCGCGGCAGATGCAGCCCCAGCCGTCGCGGCAGCCCCGCCACGAACCCCGTGACCGGATCGACGCCCTCGCCCCGCGCCTCCGCGTCGTCGCGTCGCACCAGTGCCGCCCGGATCACCGACCCGCCGACGAAGCGCGCCGGCTCCGGCGGGAAGCTCCGGGGCGGCAGCCCCCCGACGATCGGCAGCGCCGTCAAGCCAGAGGACACACCGCCGGCGAGATCCGCCAGCACCCGCCCGCCCAGCTCCGTCGGCCCCACCCCGTTGCCCGTGAACCCGAACCCGTAGTGCAACGACTTCAGCGTCCCGAACCACGGCAGGTGCACCGGCGAGACGTCGATCGGCCCACCCCACGCGTGCTCGATCCGCACGCCGCGCAGCGTCGGCAGCATCGCGTACAGGTCGCGCGCGGTCGCGTCCTGCACCTCAACGTCAATGTCCAACGCCCCACGCCGCCGAGCGCCGAACCCCATCCGGCCCCCGCCCCAGCCGAACACGACGCGCCCGTCGCGCGTCGTGCGGAAGTAGTGCAACATCGTCCGGCAGTCGCCGATGCCCTCGCCGCCGGTCCAGCCCAAGGCCTCCAACTTGTCCGGGACCGGCTCGGTCGCCACCACGTGCGACGACGCGACGCTCAGCGCGCCCCGCAGCGGCGCCACGCCGGCGCTCGCGTGGTTGATCGCCAGCACGCCGGCGCCCGCGCGCACGGTGCCGCCGCCGTCGACGCGCACCACCACGCCGCCGGGACCGTCCTCCACGCCCACCACGCGCGAGTGCTCGAAGACCTCGACGCCGGCCTCGACCAGCCGCTCCCGCAGCCCCAGCGCCAGCCGCGCCGGGTGGACCGTCGCCGCGCCCTTCCACAGCACGCCGCCGCGGAACAGCGGCGAGTCGCAGACCGCCCGCGCGCCGGCCGCGTCGACCTCCACGAGCTCGTCGCCACGCCCCATCGCCCGCGCCGCGACCACCGACTCGTCCCACACGCCGTCCTGCCCCGGCGCGCACGACACCTCCAACATCGGCGCCCGCACCAGGTGCGCGTCGACGCCCTGCGCCAGACACCACGCCTCGATCAAGTCGATGGACTTGGCCGCCTCACGCGCCGTCGCCAGCGCCGCCTCGGGCCCGAACAGCTCCGTCAGCTCGCCGACGCGCTCCCACATCCCGTTCAGGAACCCGCCGTTGCGCCCGCTCGGCCCGTGGCCGCACACATCGGCCTCGACGAGCGCGACCCTCGCCCCCGCCGCCCGCGCATGCCAGGCCGTCCACATCCCGAGATAGCCACCGCCGATCACGACGACATCGGCGCTGATGGTCCCCGCCAGGACAGGCCGAGCCACGACGGGCCCCGCATCGGCGAGCCAGTACCCCTGAGCAGATCGCTGCATAGGCTGAGCAAGCTACCGTCGGACCCCATGACCATTTCGGCCATAGTGCTCGACCTCGATGGCGTCATCGTGGACACCGAGGAGGTCTGGGACCGCGAGCGGCGCGCCTACGTGGACGCGCACGGCGGCGCGTGGAAGGACGGCGCGACCGAGGCGATGCAGGGGATGTCGTCGGCCGAGTGGTCGCGCTACCTGCGCGACGAGCTGGGCGCGGAAGGCGAGCCCGACGCGATCTCGCGGGACGTCGCGCAGCTCGTCGTCGAGGAGATCCAGCGCGAGCTGCCGCTGCTGCCCGGCGCCGTCCGCGCCGTCAACGCGCTGGCCGGCGCCTACACGCTGGCGCTCGCGTCGTCGGCCAACCGCGAGGTCATCGACGCCGTCCTCAACGAGGCCGGCATCGCCCACCGGTTCGCGGCGACGGTCTCCTCCGAGGAGGTCGCGCACGGCAAGCCGGCGCCGGACGTCTACCTCGAGGCGGCCAAGCGCATCGACCAGGACCCAGCAGGCTGCGCGGCGGTCGAGGACTCCTCGAACGGGCTGCGCGCGGCGCACGCGGCAGGCATGGTCGTGATCGCCACGCCCAACCACGCGTTCCCGCCGGCCCCCGACGCGTTGGCCTGGGCCAGGGTCGTGGTCGACGGGATCAGGGAGGTGACGCCGGAGCTCGTGGCGTCACTGGGCGGCGCGTGAAGCGCCGCCACCGAAACCGCCCTCTGGGCGGTTCTCGGCCATCACTTCATGCGGTAGACGATGCGCCCACGCGTGAGGTCGTACGGAGAGACCTCGACGCGCACGCGGTCGCCCGGCAGCACGCGGATGCGGTTGCGGCGCATCTTGCCCGCGAGGTGCGCCAGGACCTCGTGATCATCCATGTCGAGCTGGATGCGGAAGAGCAGGTTGGGAAGCGACTCGACGACTTCACCTTCAAGAGCGACCTTGTCCTCTACGGCCATGCGGCCTCCTTCATGCGTTCGGGTTCGGAGTGCGCGAAAGAGCGTCCCGGCGTGCACGCGCACGCGGCCGGACCATCGCGCGAAGAGGGCGGGACCCACGGAACCAGCGGGTGCCCAACAGACATTGTACCCCGCCTGACGCGGGGATCCCGCCACCTTTCTGGCCTACCGGACCTCCAGCCGTCAGGCGACCGCCGGCGACAGCCGCGCCGCGAGCAGCTCCGCGAGCCGCCGGCGGTGCACGCCGGAGCCGCCGAGCAGCGCCGCGTCGACCTGCGCGCGCTTGTACA
>DATDMD010000152.1:0-21627 GCA_036518975.1 Baekduia sp. | reverse complement strand
CCGTGAGGCGGTTCTTTGCGTCGAGGGTGTAGTCGGCCTGGCCGGTGAACGAGGTGTCCATGTGGACGCTGGCATCTGCACGCGGGAAAGAAGGGGCCGGGGTGGAGGAGTGGGAGGAGCTCCTCCACCCCGGTCCGCAGGGAGCGTTCTATCCCACTCTCCCCCACGATGCAACACCAATTCCACACTTTGCCCCACCAGCGGACGTCCGGCGCCTGTGCATCGGCGCGGATCCCTTGCGGTTGGTGGGTTTGTGCGCGTGGGAGAGCGTGGGACGCTGACGCGACTCCTGGCGCAAGGGTTCGTGCAGGCCGAAGCGCCGCAACGAGAGTTGCGGGATCGGACCGGTTCCGTCCGCGCGGTGTGCTCCCGGTGGGACGTCGTGGGAGGCGGTCGGGACGGCCGGCCGCCGGCGCGCGTCCCGGCGGTGGGCCATCCGTCTCCTGCGTGCGTGGACGCCCGTAGGATTCGGCGCATGACCTCCCCGTTCCTGCCGCTCGGGCGGCGTGTGGGCGTGCGGCGGCGCGTGGGCGCGCGCCGGCGCGCGGCTCGGCTCGTCGGCCTGCTGGTCGTCGTCTGCGGGGTCGCGGTCCCGGTCGCCGGGTGCGGAGAGGCGTCGAGCCGCTCGGGCGCGGGCGGCGACACCGATCCGGCCGCGCTGCTGCCCGCGTCCGCGCCGGTCTACGTCGAGGCGCAGGTCCGGCCGAGCGGTCAGATGGCGGTGAACCTCGACGCGGTCGCCGGCAAGGTGCTGGGGACGAGCGATCCGGGCGCGAAGGTCGTCGGGTGGATCGATGGCGCGCTCGAGGGGTCGGGGGCGTCGTATGCGAAGGACGTCGCGCCGTGGCTGGGGGCGCGGGCCGGGGTGGCGGTGATGTCTGTTGGCGGCGGCGGTGGCGCCGGTGGTTCTCCTCGGGATGTTGATGTGGTTGGCGCGGTGGCGTCCCGGGATGACGACGCGGCGCAGAAGTTCGTCGACGGGCGCAGGGGCGCGGTCGACCGCGAGTACCGCGGGGTCAAGTACACGTACGACGCGGGGCGCGACGTCGCCGCGGCGGTGATCGACCACGCGGTCGTCGTCGGGACGGAGCGCGGGTTCAAGTCGGCGGTCGACGCGCAGTCCGGCGCCAAGCTCGCCGACTCGGCGTCGTTCAAGAAGGCGCGCGCGACGGTCGGCACGGCGGGCGCCGGGTTCGCCTACGCCGACCCGGCGCGGTTCTTCGACATGGTCGCGGGCGCTGCTGCGGGCGGGAGCGGGAAGCTCTCGCAGGGCAGCGCGAGCGCGTCGTCGCTGCAGATGCTCAAGGGGCTCCTGGCCGGGAGCGGGCTGGAGTCGGTGGCCGCGTCGTTGAACGTGGCCAAGGACGCGCTGCAGGTCGACGCGGCGGCGATCGGCGTCAAGGCGCCGGTCGGTCGCGGCGATGGCGACGGGCCGGCCGCGGCGGCCGCGGTGCCCGCGGGCGCGTGGTTGAGCGTGGGCATCGGCGATGTCGGGAGCACGCTGGCGACCGCGCTGCAGGGCGTCCGCGGCGGCGCAGGGATCGACCCGAGCGTGTTGTTGAAGTCCTTGGGTTCCCAGTTCGGGATCGACGTGCAGAAGGACCTGCTGTCGTGGATGGGCGACGCGGCGCTGTTCGTCCGGGGCACGTCGATGAGCTCGCTGAACGGCGCGCTGGTCGTGACGTCGAAGGACCCGGCCGCCTCGGCGGCGGCGATCCCGAAGCTGCGGACGTTGTTGAAGTCGTTGAACGTGAAGGTCGGGGAGCTGTCGTCCTCCGCACCCTCGGGCGCTCTTGGCTTCTCGATCGACGCCGGCTCGTCGGTGCCCTCGAAGATCGAAGTCGCGACCAAGGACGACAAGTTCGCCATCGCGATCGGACCCGGCGCCCTCCACGACGCGCTCGCACCGCCATCCCACCTCAGCGACTCCGACCCCTTCCGCGCAGCCGCCAGCCTCCTCGGCGACACCAAGCCCTCGATCTTCCTCGACACACCCCAAGTCGTGAAGCTCCTCAGCTCGCTGGCGGGCAACAACAAGCACTTCCAGAACGCAAGGCCAGCGCTCGAGGCCTTCGGCCCGGCAGCGGCAGGCCTCTCTTCCTCTGGTGACGTGACACGCCTCAAGGCGGCGGTGTCGGTGCCGTAGGAGCGTCGGTGCGGCGCGCCAACGCGCGCCGCGACGCGCCTCGGCCGCTACGACGCATCACATAACGCGCTTCACCGCGACGCCCCGTCCCGCGACGCGCCGCCGCCAAGACGACACGACTTCGCACCGCATGCCCGGCCGGCCGGGCGTGGCGTCGCCGCGCAGCACGGCAGATGCTCCGGCCGCCGCGTGGCGTCGCCGGACCCCGGCGGCGCGCTACGGCACCCGGACCAGGCGCGGGTTCGGCCGCTCCGCGCGACCGACCTTCGCGATCGGCTGGCCGTCGACGCGGACGATGTCGGCGGTGAAGTCGTTCTGGCCGCGCAGGAGTGAGGAGCCGATGCCGTAGGCGTCCACGGGGGCGTCCTCCTGCTCGAAGTGCTCGATCTTGTCGGCGTCGAAGCCGCCGGAGACGACGATCTTCACGTTCGGGTGGCCGGCGTCGTCCAGGGCGGCGCGGACGCGGCGGGCGAGCTCGACGTTCACTCCGTGAGGGGCGTCGTTGCCGAGGTCGGCGAGGGCCTCATCGACCAGGGTCTCGGAGGTGTCGAGGCGGACGCCCCACAGATCGTCGCCGAGCGCGTCGGCGACCTCGACCGCGGTCTTGGCCGAGTGGTTGTCGAAGTCGACGAGCACGGTCACGTTGATGCTCTTGCCGTAGCGCTGGGCGAACGCGCGCGATGCCGCGACGGTGTCGCCGCCGAACGACGCGATCAGCGCGTGCGGCACGGTCCCGATGCCGCGACCGCCCCACCAGGAGGCCTGCGCGTCGGTCGACACGCCGATCGCGCCCGCGACGTGCGCCGCCCAGCCGTCGCCGGTCTGCACGAGCCAGTGGTCGTGGCGCGCGGGGAAGAACAGGATCTGCTTGCCGCGGGCCGCGTCGACCACCCTGCGGACGTTGCGCATGATCAGCGAGCGGCGCGCCATGCAGCCGAGGTAGACGGTCTCCAGATGGGCAAACTGGGTGTAGTCGCCTTCGATGGTCATGACGGTCTCGCGCGGGGCGATCGGGTCGCCTTCGTGGAGCGCGTGGACGACGAGGTCGTCCCAGGCCGGGGACCAGACGCCGTCCGGCCCGACATGCCCGGCGCCGACCTTGAGGACCGCGATCGCCTCGTCGACGCCGCCGAGCAGTGAGTCCTGCTTCTGGAAGACCTGCATCAGCACCCGCGGGTGGCGGTCCTCGGCCGCGAGCAGCTCCTTGGTGGAGTTGAAGTACGCGTCGCTGTAATAGCCCGCGCGGATCCGGCCGACCGGCAGCTGGAAGGTCGCGGGGTCGAGGCGCAACGGGTCCGGCGTCATCCGCGGGAACCTAGCGGGCACGGCAGGAGCGCGGGTGGTCAGGTCAGGCCGTGGGCGAGTCCCGCGGCGACGACGAGAAGGACCGCCGGCACGAGCAGCAGCGCGATCGCGAGCTGGATCCGCGGCGCGGCACGGGCGGCGTGGTCGTGGAGGGCGCGGGCGCGGTCGGCGCGCGCCTCGAGGGCGAGCGCGGACAGCGCCGGGCCGAGCGGCGCGCCGTGGCGATCGGCGCGACCGATCGCGGCGGTGAGCTGGCCGATCGCCGTGAGCGGCAACGATCGGTGGAGCGCACCGAGCGCCTCGGCACGCGTCATGCCGAGCTCGAGGCGCGCGGAGACCACGCGGAGCTCGGTCGCCACGAGGCCGCCATGGCGCCGGCCGACCTCGCCGAGCGCCCGCCCGGTCGGCAACCCGGCCGCGACGGCGACGCGCAGAAGGTCGAGGACGTCGGCCAGCTCCAGGCTGGCGCGATCGGCCCGCCGGCGTGCTCGGCGGACGAGCCAGACGTCGGGCGCCACGAACCCTCCCGCCGCGGTGAGCGGGACGAGGAGCAGCGTGGCCCGGAGCGGCAGCGCGGAGAGGACCGGCGCGGCAAGCAGCGCAGCGGCGACGCCGGCACCCGCCTTCATCGCCATCGCGTCCGCGACGCGCAACGACGGACCGAGGCCCGCCGCGGCGAGCCGTGACTCGAGGTCGAGCGGCGCGGCGGGAACGCCGACGCGACGGCCGAGCCGCGCCAGTGCTGCAGCCCAGCGTTTCGTGGGCCGACGGCTTCGTCTCTTGCGGGCGGTCAGGAGCACGGCGAGGTCGACGAGGCCGAACGCGAGCAGGACGCCGGCGGCGCCGGCCAAGATGATGGTGATCGTCACCGGCGGCCGCCAAGCGCGCGGGCCGAGTTGATGGTGATGGTCACCGGGCAGCCTCGGTCCGCGCCGGCCGAGTTGATGGTGATGGTCATCGATGTCGAGGACGTCGAGCCGCGCCGGCCGGCATGGCGGTGATGGTCACCAGCGACCGCCAACCGCGCCGGACGACATGGTGGTGACGGTCGCCATGGCCGCCAAAGCCCCCGGCCAAGTGATGGTGGATGCTTGCCGGCCATCCCGACGGACGATGGGCCGATGTTGATGGGGATGGTTCGTCGTGCGTGGTGAGGCGGCGGGTGGGTCGGGTGCATGGCGGTGTTGGTCAGGTGTCGCCGATGCGGGCGATGCGGGAGATCGCGGTGAAGGCGATGGCGCCGAGGGTCAGGCCGGTGAGGAGGAGTAGGCGGGAGTGGGTGTCGGTGAGGAGGGCGGAAAGGCTGCCCGGAGAGAGGAGCTCGCCGAGTGCGAGGGCGGCGAGTGGGAGGCCGGCGACGAGGCGGGCGGTCGCGCGGGCCTGGGCGGTGAGGCTGCGGGCGTCGGCTTCGACGCGGCGGGCGTGCTCGCGGGAGTCGGCCACCGAGCGCAGCAGGGTCGCCAGGTCGCCGCCGGCGTCGCGCTGGAGGAGGATCGCCGCGACGAGCGTGTCCCAGGCCGGATCGGCGGCACGGTCGCGGAGCTCTTCCAGCGCCTGATCGGTGGGCGCGCCGAGGGCGAGGCGTTCCGCGAGGGTCCGGAGCTCGACGCCCGCCGGGCCGGGCACGGCGCCGGAGCGGCCGACATCCTCCAGCGCGCCGCGGATGCTGTGGCCGCCGGCGAGCGCGTCCGCCAGCGCGCGAGCGACCGCCGGGACGCCGTCGGCCAGCGCGCGTCGCCATCGGCGCTGGCGCGCGTGGAGCACCGGCCCGACCGCGGCGGGCCCGGCGGCGGCGAGCAGGACACCGAGCATCGGCCCCGCCAGGAGCCAGCCGGCCGCGAGGAGCGTGACGGCGCCGAGGATCGCGAGGCGCCGTCGCTCCGGGGCCGTCGGGGTCCGGCCCGCGCGACCCGCTAGCCGCAGCGGCACGAGGACGCGTCCGACGACGGCGACCGGCCGCACGCCCTCGACCACCGCGAGCGCGTCCCAGGCGCCGAAGACCCCGGCGACGGCGGCCAGCGAAGCGAGCAGCGGCGCCAGCGTCGTCATGCGGCCGCTTCGAGGCGGGCGGCGAGGGGTTCGGAGAGCGCGGCGCGCCAGCGGGGCCGGTTGTCGCGGAAGGTGTACAGGTCGCGGGTGGCCGGGCCGGCGGCGACGCGGATGACCTCGGTGACCGCGGTCACCTGGCGGTGGCCGGAGGGCATGCGGGATTGGTGGACGATGAGGTCGAGGGCGTCGGCGAGCTGGTCGCGGATCGCGGCCAGGGGCAGGTCGACGTCGGCCATCAGGGCGAGGGTCTCGACGCGGCGGAGGGCCTCGGCCGGCGAGCCGGCGTGCACGGTGCTGAGCGAGCCGTCGTGGCCGGTCGTCATCGCCGCGAGCATCTCCAGCGCCTCTCCCCCGCGGATCTCGCCGACGACGATCCGGTCCGGGCGCATCCGCAGCGCGTTCTTCAACAACTTGCGCGGCGTCACCTCGCCGCGGCCCTCGACGTTCGCCGGCCGTCCTTCGAGGCGTACGACATGGGGTTGCTGCAGGCGCAGCTCGGCGGTGTCCTCGATCGTGACGATGCGCTCGCGCGCGTCGACGAACGACGACAGCGCGCCCAAGGTGGTGGTCTTGCCCGAGCCGGTGCCGCCGCTGACGAGCACGTTCAGCCGGGCGCGCACCGCACGGGCCAGGAAGTCCCGCAGCGGCGGCGACCACGTCCCGCGCGTCACGAGCTCGTCGGCGTCCAGCGGCCGCGCGCGGAAGCGCCGGATCGTCATCGCCGGGCCGTCGACCGCGAGGGGCGGCAGCACCACGTTCACGCGGGAGCCGTCGCCGAGGCGGGCGTCGACCATCGGCTCGGACTCGTCGACCCGCCGCCCGAGCGGCGCGAGGATCCGCTCGATCGCGCCGCGCAGGTCGTCCTCCGTCGCGAAGCGCACGTCGGTGGCCTCCAGCCGCCCGCGGCGCTCGACCCACACCATGGCGCCGGCGCCGTTGACCATGATCTCGTCGACGTCGGGGTCCGCCAGCAGCGGTTCGAGCGGCCCGAGGCCGAACGACCGGCGCGCGACGCGCGCGGCGAGGTCGGCTCGGGTGGCGGCGTCGAGCGGCCCGGCCTCGCGGTCGACGAGCGCCTCGATGCGCCCGGTCAGGCCCCCGGGGCCGCCGTCGCCCGCCTCGGCGAGCAACCGCTCCCGCAGGCGGTCGGCGAGGTCGTCGAGCGCGTGGTCCATGTCCTCTCTAGGCGCGCGGGCGTGGAACCTCTCCCCCTGGCTGTCAGCGCGCGGACACGACGTGCGCGCGGCTCGCGTGCGCGCCACCCGACACCACCAACAACGGCGACGGCCGGGCGGATCGCTCCGCCCGGCCGTGTGGGCCGTCAAACTTCAGTGGGTCGACTGGGCTACGGGCCCTGCGGGCCGCCGTAGCCGTCCCAGGCAGCGGTGAACCACGGGCTCGGGTCCCATGAGCCCCACGTCCAGCCCGTCACGAAATCATGCGAGCCGGCCGTGACCCAGCCCTGGTAGGCCGTGTCCGGGTATCCGAACGGGATCGCGCTGGCGGTCGCGTCGTCGGTCGGGTCGGCCGGGTTGTCCAACAACTCGGTGCCGTCGAACGGCGGCCACGGCTTGCCGCCGAGGATGACGTAGCGGCTGCAGGTCAATGAGTGCGGGTCCGGGAGGCACGGGTTGAACGGCTGGACGCGGTAGCCCGAGCGCTCGCGCATCAGCTGCGACTCGACGAAGTTCGACCACCCGTCGGCGTCCTGGTCGTCGGCGCCGTCGAGGATGCCGTCGCCGTCGCTGTCGGGGTCGATGGCGTCCGTGTCGGCGAAGGCACGCCGGGCGTAGACCGCCTCAGCCTTGAACGGCCCGTTGGCCCACCAGTTCTGCGTGCCGGTGTAGTTCATCTCCACCATGTTGGAGAGGCCGTCGCCGTCCTCGTCGCGCTCGTCGTCGGTGAGGTTGCCGTCGCCGTCGAGGTCGAGGTAGCTCTGCTCGAGATTCGTGACGGGCTGCGAGCCGCCGGAGTTCTGGGTGCCGTCGCTGTAGGCGCGGACCGGGAAGCCGGTCTTCGTCGCCTGCCACAGCTCGTGCTCCTGCGCCAGGCTGAGGCCGTCGCCGTCGAAGTCGTAGGTGACGTCCGTCGGATCCAGCGGGTTCGGCCACGGGCGCTTGGCCGGGTACGGGACGGCGGCGCCGTTGAGGTCGAGCGCCGAGTCGACCTCGTAGCCGTCCTCGAGCGTGTCGCCGTCCGTGTCCGGGTTGCACGGATCGAGGTGGTAGGCGGCCTCGGTGCCGTTGGTGACGCCGTCGGCGTCCTGGTCGCCGCTCGGGTTCGCCGCGGCCGCGACCTGACAGGCGTTGTACTGCGCGGCCTGCTGCGCCGCGATGGCCGCCGGGGTGTCCGGCGCGCCGGGCGCGCCCGCGATCGCCTGCGACTTCGGTGCCGGGGCGACGATCGGCGAGCGGCTGTTCTGGGTCCAGGCGCGGCCCATCTTCGTGCCGATGACGCGCATGCGCAGCATCGTCGGCTTGGCGGCGCCGTCCGACTGCGCGAGCAGCGTCGCGAGCTTCGCGGGGATCGTGATGACGAGCTTGGTGGAGGTCGCCGAGTCGGCCTTGATGAAGATCACGGGCTTGCCGCTCTTGTAGAACGCGACGCTGCTCTTGCCCT
Source organism: Baekduia sp. (assembly GCA_036518975.1). Taxonomy (GTDB): domain Bacteria; phylum Actinomycetota; class Thermoleophilia; order Solirubrobacterales; family Solirubrobacteraceae; genus Baekduia. Next base: position 13,508 of record DATDMD010000152.1, on the reverse strand, counting down.
TGCCGGCGCGGAAGTGGGCGCCCTTGATCGTCAGCTTCTGACCGATCGCGATCTTGCGCGGCGAGATCGACGAGACCGTCGGATAGACCGCCTTCGTCTTCTTCTTCTTGGTCGCGGCGTTGGCAGCCGCGGGCGCCGCCAGGAGGGCGACCGCGAGAACGAAGGGAAGAGAACGAAGGATTCGCAGCATGAGTAGGCCTCGGCCCGGGGTATCGGTTGTCCGGGGGAACCCTTGAGGTGCGGACCCCCGCCTGGACGGGTGGCCGAGCGTCATCGCAGGTCGGAGCCGATCGTGGTCCCGGTGATGCCGTGGCGGCGGTCGCCGGCGGCGCGTGGCAGCAGCCGGAGCTCGCGCGCGAAGGACTGGGCGGCGGCGAGGTAGACCGCCTGGCGCGCCGTGGTCCGCAGCGAGACGGCGACGCGTGTGGCGTCGGTGGCGTCGCCGTCGTCGGCGGGTGCGGCGTGGGCGTCGAGGACCTCGGCGTCTTCGAGCGCGACCGAGGTCGCGCCAGAGCCGTCGCCGCGCTCGCGCGTGACGAGGACGTCGACGCGGGAGCCGGCGCGGATGAGCTGCGGGGAGCCGTCGGCGACGAGCTCCGCGACGCGCTCGCCCGGGCGGACGGGCGCGCCGATGGCGGCGGTGCCGTCGTCGACCGCGGCGGGCGTGACGTCCTCGCCGGCCTGGAGGTCGGTGGCCGCGCGGGTGCCGGCGAGCGCCGCGGGCGACGCGTAGGCGAGCCGCGGCGCGTAGCGGGCGGGGACGTGGCGGACCGCGAGCCGGCGCACGTCGAGGCGCGTGCCGGCGGCGATCGGCGCGCGGGCGACGACGACCGGGATCGCCGGCCCGACGGCGCGACGCAGCGCGGCTTCGCGGCCGGCGACATCGGACGCCGCGAGGCCGCCGAGCAGCGCGGCGAGGCCCAGCAGGGCGGCGGCGCGACGGCGACGCGTCATGAGGCGCTCCCCGCCGCCGGCAGGTCGATGGCGACGCCGGTCGGCAATGGTGTGAGGTGGCCGCCGCAGTGGGCGAGGACGGAGCCGGCGATGGCCAGGCCGCGGCCGCGGGTGCCGTGGCCGGCGCGAGGGCGGCGGGTGAGCTCGGCGATGGAGGCCGGGAGGCCGGGGCCGCCGTCGGAGACCTCGACGCGGATGCGGTCGGCGACCTGGCGGGTGCGGATCTGGATGGTGCCGCCGCCGTGCTCGATGGCGTTGGCCACGACGTTGCTCGTCGCCTGCGCGAGGCGGAGCGCGTCGGCGTGGACGACGAGAGCTCCCGGACCCGCGGGCTCCAGCGCCAGCGTCGCGCCGTGCGCCGCCGCGACGGCCTCCCATGTCCGGACCTGGCAGGCGAGCAGCGCGTGGAGGTCGAGGTCGTCGGGTCGCGACGCCGCCGGGTCCTCCAGCGCCAGGGCCGCGCGGCGGAGCTCCAGCTCCAGCGCGACGACCAGGCGTGGCGCGACCTCGCCGCGGCGGGCCGCGCCGTGGAGCGCGAGCTGCGCCGCCGTGAGCGGCTGGCGCACCTCGTGCGCGACGCGTGCCGCGCGCTCGCGCAGCGCCCGGTTGGCGCGCCACAGCGCGCACGCCCCGCAGACGACGAGGGCGGCGGCGACGACCACGGCGAGCGGCGCCGACCACGGAAGCCCCACCAGCGCCATCACGCCGCCACCTCCCGCGCCCCCAGGTCGTCCACCAACCGGTACCCGATCCCCCACGTGTTCCGCACGAACCGCGTGTCGTACGCCTGGAGCTTCTTGCGCAGGCGGCAGATGTGGCTGTCGAGCGTCCGCGTCGACGAGCGCCCCTGGTAGCCCCACACCGCCTTGAGCAGGTCGGCCTTCGTGCACACCGACGTCGGCGACGCCGCCAGCACCCGCAGCAGCGCGAACTCCGTTGCGGTCAGCCGCACCGGCCGGCCCTCCACCCGCACGGCGCGCGCCGCCGGGTCGATCTCCAGCGTCCCGACGCGTACGCGTGAGACGCGGCGGCGGTGGTCGGACCGGCGCAGCAGCGCCCGCACGCGACCGCGCAGCTCTCCGTAGTGAAAGGGCTTCGCGACGAAGTCGTCGGCCCCCGCGTCGAACGCGCGGACCCGATCGGTCTCCCCGCTGCGACCGCTCAGCACGAGCAGCGGCAGCTCGGGATCGATCCGCGAGCCGAGGCCGTCCGACGCGCGGACGCGCCGCACGACGTCCAGCCCCGAGCCGTCCGGGAGGGAGACGTCGAGGATCGCCAGGTCCGGGAACTTGGTCTCGAGCAGACGTAACGCGTCGGACGTGCAGTCGACGACGAGCAGCTCCGATCCGTCGGCCGTGAGCTCGTCGGCGAGGAACGTCCGCGTCGTCGCGTCGTCCTCGGCGACGAGGATGGTGGCGGGCGTGTCTTGGGTCATGCCCTTCTTAGGTCACGGGACGCAAGAACTCGCCCCCCACCTCGCGGCGAAAGGGACACGCGCCCGCGCAGCGAACCTCCCCCCACGCGGCGGCCGCAGATCGGCCGGCACTCGGTATGTGCCGGAGCGGACGGACTGCAAGATCCATCCCAAGACCTGCCATCGCGAAGGGATCCGGCATACGATGCCGACGACTTCGGGAGCCGCCGTCCACCTCGGCGCGACTTGAACGACACGCCATATGAACGACGCACGCCGAGGCAACTACGACAGCGGAGAGGACTTCGTCCTCGAATACGGGGAGCTCCGCTTCACCTTCAACGAGCGCGACTTCCGCGAGCGCTGCGAGCAGGCCGCGAACAAGCTCGGCTTCGTCTCCGGACGCCTCGACGACCCCGAGCTCGAGGACCTCGTGACGCTCAGCGTCAACGGCGAGATCCAGGAGCCGGCGTCGGCGCTGGGCGAGCACGTCAACGACTGCTGGCCGGAGCTCGTCGGCCCGTCGGACCGCAGCCTCGTCCACTGGCTGCGCCGCCTCGTCTTCCGCTCCGCCTGGCTCGACCAGCGCGTCAAGGAGGGCGAGCTCGACGTCGAGTTCGACGTCGAGTCCCACTCGTTCATGTACGTCCAGCCGGACCGCGACGGCGAGCCCGTCGAGCTGGCGCCCGAGCCCTCGTGGGGCCGGGTCGCCTACGTCCCGCGCTGAAGCAGCCGCGTGACGCCGTCGACCCGCGCGGCGTCGGCGACGAGGACCGCGACCGTCGCCACGACCGCGAGCGCCGCGAGCCACAGCACGACCGGCCCGCGGCCGAGCAGGCCCGCGGCGACGCACGCCGCCGCGATCGCCAGCGCCACGACCGCCAGCTCCGGGCGCAGGTGGAGCAGGTCGGTCGCGCTCACCAATCGGGAGCCGGACGCCACCGGCGCGTAGCACGACCAGCCGCAGTCGTCGCGCCCGCGCTGCGCGATCAGCGGCAGCACAGGCGCGGTCGCCAGCGCCAGGGCGCCGACGACCAGCGCCGTCAACTCGATGCTGCGCGGGTGCCGCGACATCCGCGGCGGAGCCTACGCCCCCAGTGCCTGGGCGCGCGCCTGCGCGATCGCGTCCGCGCCCGCGTCGCCGACCAGCAGCTCCGGGCGCAGGGTGCCCGAGGCGACGAGGTCAAGTGCCGGGAAGCGGCCCGTCTGGGTCAGCGTGCGGTCCAGCGCGATGATCGTCGTCTCGCCGCCGACCGGCGCGCTCGCCGTGGCGACGATCGTGAGCGATCCGCCGTCGACGATGTTGCGCGCGGCGGACAGGGCGCGGCGGGCCGCGTGCGGCGCCAGACCGTCGAGGCCGTCGATCAGCACGACGACGTCGCCGCCGCGGGCGGTGATCCGCTTGGCCGTGTCGACCGCGCGCTCGACGGCCTGGCCGGCGGCGTCGGCCGACGCGCCGAGGGAGAGCGAGGCCACCGGCTCGACCTCGGCCGCGCGCCACTCGCCGTCCTCCTCGGGACGGACGGCGGCCAGGACGACGTGGACCTCCAGGCCCTCGATGCCCTTCAGCGCGCCGGCCAGCCGCTTCAAGGCCTCCGACTTGCCGGCGTGCGGCTCGCCGACGATCGTCACGCGCGAGCCCTTGCCGATCGGCGTCAGCCACTCGATCGCCTTGAGCGTCGCGTCGTCGCTGCCCAGCGCCAGGCGCTCGGACGGCAGCGCGCACGGCAGGTCGTCGAAGTGCGTGCCCTCGGCGACCTCGTCGGCCGGCCGCGAGTTGATCGTGTCGATCCGGATCAGCGACGGGTAGCGCTCGGAGCGGCGCGGCTCGCGGACGGGGCCGCCGATCTGGTCGCCGTTGACCAGCTCGCAGCGGCGGACCTGCGCGGCCGAGACGTACACGTCGTCGTCGGACGGCTCCGGCGGCGTGAGGCGGACGAAGCCCGAGCCGTTGGGCAGCAGCTCGACGGTGCCCTCGACGACGCGCTCCTCGCGGTCGTCGGCGCGGTCGGCGCGCTCGGGGCGCTCGGCACGGTCGGCGCGCTCGGGGCGGTCGTCCTCCACCTCGTCCTCGTCGCGGTCACGGGCGCGTCCCCGCCCACGGCCCCCACGGGAGCGGCGGCGCGGCGCGCCGGCGGAGGTGACGACCTCCTCGGCCTCCTCCTCGGCCGCGGCCTCCTCCTCCTCGATGGCCTCGTCGACGGCCTCGTCCTCGGTGGCGATGACGTCCTCGGTCGCCACGACGTCGTCGTCGCCGGCGCCCTCGTCGGTCGTGCCCTCCTCCTCGGCGTCCTTGCGCCGGGTGCGCCCGCCGCGGCTGCCGCGACGGCGCTTGGGCTTGTCGTCGGCGGCCTCGTCGGCCTCCTCGACCTCGGCGGACACGGCGGACACGGCGGACACGGCGGACGTCGGCTCCTCAACGAGCGCGTCCTCCCCGCCCTGCTGCTCGATGATCTTGTCCACCAGGTCGGCCTTGCGCAGACGGCGGAAGCCGTCGAGCCCGAGCTCGGACGCGATGGCGTGCAGGTCGGCCAGCGGGCTGGCCTCCAGCGCGGAACGGGTGATGACGGACATAGGGGTCCTCCTTGGTTCTAGGTGTCGGTGGGCGTCCGTCTCGCGTTGCCATGCAGCGAGCGGCGACTCTCCAGTTCCGCGGACCGTAGCGAAGTCCTCGGCCGGGTGGGCTACGACCGACGGGAAGGTGTCAGGAGGAAGAAGGTGCGCGGATCCACTTCAGCGCGTCGTCGTCGGCGTCGAACGACGGGACCTCGGCGTCGCCGGCCAGCACCTCGCGCACCGCCAGGAAGTCCACCGTCGCCGCCACGTCGTGCACGCGGACGATCGCGGCGCCGTGGTCGGCGGCGAAGCCCACGGCGGCCAGCGTCCCCGCCAGGCGCTCTGCTGGCAGACGCCCAGTGATCGCGGCCAGGAAGTACTTGCGGGAGACCGCGGCCAGCCACGGGTGGCCGAGCGTGACAAGCTCGTCGATGGCCCGCAGCGCCGCCACCGACTCGGCCGGCGACTTGGCGAAGTCCGGCCCCGGGTCGACGATCAGCCGCTCCGGCGCCACCCCCGCCTCGACCGCCAACGTGCAGCGCTCGCGAACGAACGTGACGACATCCCCCACGACGTCGCCGCCGTAGTCGGCGAAGTGCTCCGTCTTGGGCGCCGCGCGCGTGTGCATGACCACGAGCGACGCCCCGGTCGCGGCGGCGGCGCGGGCAAGGCCTACATCTCGCAGCCCCGAGACGTCGTTGAGCACGTGCGCGCCGGCGTCCAGCGCCGCCTCGGCGACCGCCGGCTTCCACGTGTCGACCGACACGCACACGCCCTCGGCGACCAGGCGCCGCACCAGCGGGACCACGCGGTCGCGCTCGACCTCCGCGGCCGTGACGCCGGTATAGGTGACGCCGGACTCGCCGCCGACGTCAATGACGTCGGCGCCCTCCTCGACCAGCGCGAGCGCGAGCTCGACCTGCGCGTCGAGGTCCGCGACCCGGACGCTGTCGCTGAACGAGTCCGGGTTGGCGTTGACGATGCCCATGACCAGCGGGCGCCCAGGGCGCAGGTCGAAGGCGCGATCGCGGAGGACCAGGCGGGAAGTCACTGCCCCAGACCGTAATGCAGGAACAGGTGGTCCTCGGATCGATGCACCTCGCGCAGCGCCAGCCGCGGCGGCCGCGGCGTCAACGGGTCGCCCGCCAGGATCGTGGGACCGTCGCCGGCGACGGCCAGCGGCGCGACCGTCAGGAGCAGGTCGTCCAGGCCGCCCTCGCCGATCAGCCTGCGCAGCAGCGACGGTCCGCCCTCGCACAGGACGCCGCGCACGCCGCGCGCCGCCAGGGCCTCGAGCACCCCGACCAGCGTCAACCCACCCGCGTCGAAGCGCAGGACCTCGAGATCGGCGCCGACCGCCGGCGCCTCCGCGCCGGACTCCGTCGCCACCAGGATCGGCACGCCGGCCTCGCCGAACAGCGGCGCCTCGGCCACCGGCAGCGCCAGCCGCCGTGACACGGTCACAACCAGCGGATGCGGCGGGCGCCCCGCGGCCACGCGCCGCGCGCGCTGGTCGCCGTCCAGCAGCGACGCGTAGCGCTCGGCCCGCAGCGTGGAGGTCCCGACCAGGACGGCGTCGGCCGCCGTGCGCAGCTCACGCAGGAGCGCGCGATCCGCCGGGTTGCCGAGCGCGACCGAGCGCCCGTCCACGGCGGCGCGCCCGTCGACCGCCGCCACCATGTCGGCGACCACGCGCGGCCGGGACGCGCCGGGCGGCAGCGGCGCGTCGAGGCCGAGCGACGCGACGAGCTCACGGACCGCCCGCGCGCCCCCGTCGTCCAGCCGCCGCAGCGTCTCGCCGCCGTCGCCCAGGACCAGCCCCCGCTACTTGCCGCCGATGTGGATCTCGCGCTCGGCGACGGTCACGTTGCCCGCCTTGTCCGTCGCGCTGACGCGGATCGTGAACGCGCCCGTGTGCCCGTAGCTGTGCGAGGCGGTGCGCGCCTGGGTGAAGGCGGTGCCGTCGCCCCAGTCGATCCGCACGTACTTGATGCCCGCGGCCTGCCCGCTCGGCGGGATCACGTCGGCGGCCTTCGTGGTCACGTTCGCCACGCGCTTCTTGCGCTTGACCGAGAACGAGACCGTCGGGGCGACCGTGTCAACCTTCAGCGGCTTGACCGCCGTCGTCACGCTCTGGCCGCGGCGGTCGGTCGCCACGACGCGCCAGTTGTGCATGCCCTCCGACAGCGAGCCGGCCGGCACCGTCGCCTTCGTGCCCTGCGTCTGGGCGACCTGCTTGCCGTCGATGAGGATCGAGTACGTCACCGGCCCCCACAGCTCCAGCGCCGTCCCCCACGCCAGCGGCGTCTTGACGACGTTGCGCCACAGCTTCGAGCTCGTGCTGATCTGGAACGCGCCCGGGAGCCGGTCGTAGCTGGCGACGACCAGGCGCCGCGCGCCGCCGCTGGCCTGGATGAACGCGAACGCGAAGTCGCCGGTGCGGTCGCCCGCGACGTCGAAGCCCGCGTTGGGGTCGACCCCGCCGAACTCCGGGTTGCTCAGCGGCGTCACCGGGCCGGGGCCGGGCACGACGCGCGTCGAAGTCTTGTCGTCGTAGAAGACGCCCTGGACGCTCTGGTCGCCGGCGTTGTACCAGCCGACCACGCGGTCGGTCGTCTCCGCCACCGCGCCGATCGGCTGCGACGGCGTGCCCGAGCCGCCGAGCGCGCGCGCCGGGTTCAAGATGTCGTCCTTGAGCACGGCCGACAGCGCCGCGCCGTTCGTCGCGCCCGCGGTGATGACGCCCTGGCCCTTGCCGTTGATGTCGACGGCCGGCGTCTCGGCGGCGGCGCCGCCCCAGCCGAGGCCGTCGAAGGCGACCGGCGGATCGGTGCGCGACCCGCGCAGCCGCACGCCGATGCCGCGCGTGTTGGCGCCGTTGTCGAACTGCTGGCGGAACGCGACCCACGCGAACGACGAGTCGTCCTCGATGTCGACGGTCGGCGAGTCCGCGATCCCGCCCGGATGGCCCTCGAGCTCGCCCAGGTTGAGGTCGAGCACCGCCGTGGACGGGGTCGTGTTGAAGATGCGCCGCGCGTAGACGTGGCCGCCCTCGCCCCACACCGCGACGCCCGTGCCGTCGGCCGAGATCGCCACGTGCGAGCGGCCCGTGCCGACGCCGGCGGTCGCGGCCGGGTCCCGGTCCAGCGGCGCGGTGAGGCCCGTGAAGCCCTGGCTCGTGCGGTCCAGCCGCGCGCCGAGCACGTCGCCGTTGACCGTGAACGTCGCGTACGCCGCGCCGTTGAACGACATGTCGGCCGACGGGTCGCTGCCGCCCTGGGCGAGCAGCTGCGGCGCGTTCCAGCCCGGCGCGCCCGCGAGGCGCACCGTGGCGTAGACCGAGCCGCCGTTGACGTAGACGATCGCGAGCCGTCCACCGTCGGACGCGGCCACGACGGGCTGCGACCCCGCGCCGCCGTCCAGGCCGGTGTCGACGCGCTCGGGCGCCTGCCAGGAGCCGCTGACGAGGCGCGAGACGAAGATGTGGTTCACGCCGCCGTCGGCCTTGACGTAGGCGACCGCGCCGGTGCCGTCCCGCGCGATGTCGAGGTCCCCGACCGAGCTGATGTCCGCGCTCGGACCGTCGATCGCGTCGGCCTTGAAGAAGGCGGCGTTCGCGGCGGTGACCGGAGAGAGGGCGGCGATGGTCGTGACGATGATGGCCAGGTGACGGCGGCGCATGGGCTGCGGGACTGCTCCTCGGAGAGGGTTGAGACGGTGCTGCGGTCGTGTCGGGGAAACCGCCGCAAGACGAGAAGTTACGGTGCGCACCCGACGGTTCGTCTCCCCGGCCGTGGTTCAGCCGGGGACGATCCCCTCCGCGGAGGCCTCCTCCGCGAACACGGCGACGGCGCGGTCGACGCCGGCGGCGTCCCAGCCCAGCTCGGGCGCCATCGCCTCCGCCACGCGGCGCGCGGCGGTCGCGCTCGCGGCGTCCGGCCCGGCGACCGAGCGGGCCGCCACGAGGCCGAGACGCGTCCGGCGCAGGAGGACGTCGCCCAGCGTGCGCGCCTGCTCGCGCCGCGCGGCGTGGACGACCTCGGCGAGCAGGTCCGGCTGACCCTCGACGACGGGCTGCGCGTGCTCGCCGCGCTCGGCGGCGACGACCAGGACGTCGTGCGCGGCGTGGCCGTAGCGCGCGGCCAGCGGCGCGTAGGAGGACTCCGGCACGCCCTCGACGCGCGGCAGCTCGGACGCCTCGACCGGCTGGCCAAGCGGGATCTCGTGCGTGCGGCACGGCGCGTCGCGCGCCTCGCGCTCCACCAGGCGGTCGACCGCCATCTTCGCCATGCGCCGCCACGTCGTCAGCTTGCCGCCGGTGATCGTGACCATGCCCGACGACGTCTCGTACAGCTCGGCCTTGCGCGAGATGTCCACCGACTTGCCCGCGTCCGACGAGCTGATCAGCGGCCGCACGCCGGCGAACGCGCCGGTGATGTCGGACTGCGTCAGCTCGGTGGCGAAGAACTCGTTGACGGCGTCCAGGAGGTACTCGAGGTCCTCGTCGGCCGGCTTGACGTGGTCGAGGTCGGTCGCGTCGTAGTCGGTGTCGGTCGTCCCGACCAGCGAGCCGCCCAGCCACGGCAGCGCGAAGATGAAGCGCCCGCCGCCGGCCGGGACGATCGCGCCGACGTTCAGCGGCAGGTCCTCGCGGCGGAACGTGACGTGCGTGCCGCGCGACGGGCGGATGATCGGGACCTCGGCCTCGTCGTGCAGCTCGCCGGGCCGCAGGCGGTCGGCCCAGACGCCGGTCGCGTTGACGACGTTGGCCGCGCGGACGACCAGCTCCTCGCCGGAGACCTGGTCGCGGACCCGGACGCCGCGCGCCCGTCCGCCCTCCTCGACGAGCTCGGTCACCAGCAGGCCGTTGGCGCAGACCGCGCCGAAGCGCTCGGCCTCGGCCAAGACGGTCAGGACCAGGCGGACGTCGTCGGTCTGGCAGTCGTAGAACAGATAGCCGGACGTCGGCTCGCGCGGCGCGAGCGCGGGCAGGCCCTCGGCGACCTCGGCGCCGTCGATGATCCGGTGGCGGTCCGGCGACCACGCCTCGTTCGGGTCCGGCTCGCGGCGACGGCGCAGCGGCGAGCGCAGCTTGTCCACCGACATCACGTCGTAGAGGTTCAGCCCGACGCCGGTCATCCGGTCCGGCCGCGCGCCGTCGAAGGCCGGGACGATCAGCGGCAGCGGCTTGACGAGGTGCGGCGCCAGGCCGACCATGATCTGGCGCTCGATCAGCGCCTCGCGGACCAGGCCGAGGTCGAAGTTCTGCAGGTAGCGCAGGCCACCGTGGACGAGCTTGCTGGACCGCGACGAGGTGCCCGAGGCGAAGTCGTGGCGCTCGACCAGGGCGACGCTGAAGCCGCGCGTGGCGGCGTCGAGGGCCACGCCGGCGCCGGTGATCCCGCCGCCCACGACGACGACGTCGAACTCCTCGGCGGCCAGGGCGGACACGGCGGCGGCACGGGCGATCATCTGCCCGGAGTGTCGCAGTACCGTCCCTCGGGAGATGCCGGACCCCTACCTCGTGCTGTTCGTCGCCGACCGCGCCGAGGACGACCACGCGACCGCGCTGCGCGGCGTGGCGCGCGGCGTCCCCGAGGCCGGGTTCTTCGACGACGGCCTCGACGGGCCGGGGGGCGAGGAGCGGACCGTCGGGACCTACGTGCGCGCGCGTGAGCTGAGAGACGGCCTGGCGCTGATCGCGGCCGTCGCGACGATCTCGCGGGCGTTCGCGACGCGCTTCGAGGTCCAGCACGACGAGCGGATCCTGGGCTTCCTGGAGTCCGGGCGGCCGGACGCGGCGCTGGCCGCCGAGCTGCGCCCCCTCGGGGACATCCCCGAGCCGTTCTAGGGTCATCCCGAATGGCGCGCGCGGCGCCGCGGCGCGATCTTGGGTCCCATGCCCGACGAGACCACCCCCTCCCCCGAGCCGGACCCCAGCGAGCAGCCGACGACGCAGGCGCCGCAGCCGGACGCGGAGGCGCCGCGGCCCGACCCGCAGGCGCCGCGCAAGCTGCTGCGCTCCCGCGACGACCGCGTCCTCGGCGGCGTCTGCGGCGGCCTGGCCAAGTACTTCAACATCGATCCGCTGATCGTCCGGATCGCGGCCGTCGCGCTCGTCTTCCTCGGCGGCGTCTCGATCATCGCCTACATCGCGGCGCTGCTCCTCGTCCCGGACGACGACGGCACCGGCCACCCGGTCCCCGGCAAGCCCGGCCGCGTCTCGACGCTCGTCGGCGCGGTCGTCATCGTCCTGGCGGGCGTCGCGCTGCTCAACGGCGCCTGGGGCCCGAGCTGGGGCTGGGCGTTCGGCGCGCTGGGGCCGATCGCGATCGTCGTCGTCATCCTCGCGATCGCCGGCCAGCGGCTGCTCGCCAGCCGCGGCGACCGCCAGCCGGCGGCGGGCCGGATCGTCGGCGCCGCGCTGCTCATCGGCGGCGTCGGCCTCGGCCTGCTGGCGCTCGCGGGGGCCGGCGCGATCGCCACGGCGGCGGGCGGCGGCACGGCGATCGCCGGCGTCGTGGTCGCGCTCGGTGTGGCGATGATCGCGCTGGCGTTCCGCGACGGTGGCGGCAGCCGCGCGCGCTGGCTCGTCCTGCCGGCCCTGGCGCTGGCGGTCCCGAGCAGCGTCGTGACCGCGGCCGGGATCGACACCAGCCACGGCGTGGGCAGCCGGCACTACGCGCCCGCGACGATCGCCGACATCAAGCCGGGCGGCTACGAGCTCGGCGTCGGCGAGCTGGAGATCGACCTCCGGCGCATGGCGTGGCCGGCGACGTCCACGGTCCACCTCAAGATCGACGTCGGCACGGGGCACGCGCTCGTGCTCGTCCCCGAAGGGACCTGCGTCGAGGCCGACACGCATGCCGGCCTGGGCTACGTCGACGTCCTGGGCGACGACGATGGCGGCGCCGACGTCGACGAGACCAAGGGCACCGTGACCCGGAACGCCGGCCGCCGGCTCGTGCTGGACGCCGACATGGGCATCGGCGCCATCGAGGTGCTCCACACCAAGGTCCGCGACTGGGACCACCATCGCGAGCAGCGCGACGCGATCACACCGATCCTCGCCGACGCCGGCTGCGCCGGGACGCCCGCGTGAGCCGGCGGCCCGACATCGCGACGCTGATCAGCGGACTCTCGATCGGGATCCTCGGAACCGTGCTGCTCCTCGACCAGGCCGGCCAGCTGAACCTCGACTTCGGCTCGCTCGCCCCGATCGTCCTCTGCGTCGTCGGCCTCGTCCTCCTCGTCGGCGGCCTGGCCAAGCGCGACGGCGCATGAGGCACGCGCCGCCGCCCGCGCCAGGCGCCATCATGGCGCTGTGAGCGACGTCGCCGCCCCACGCGAGCACGCTCCGCTCGGCCCGTCGCCCGGGCCGGGCGGTCGCGGCGTGCGGAGCGCGCCGCGGCGGGCGCCGCTGCGGCGGGACCTCGACCACAAGGTGGTCGCCGGCGTCGCGGCGGGCGTCGCGCGCTGGCTGGGCGTCGACCGGCTCGTGGTCCGGATCGTCTGGCTGATCCTCACGGTCGTCACCGGCGTCGGGTTCCCGGCCTACATCGCGGGCTGGCTGCTGCTGCCGACCAGCGACGGCGGCCCGGCGGCGGCCGCGCGGCTGCGGGCCCGGCCGGGCGCGTGGCAGATCGCGGCCGGCGTGGCCTGCCTGACGCTCGGCGGCCTGCTGACGCTGCGCGAGCTGGGGCTGTGGTGGAGCGACGCGGTGGTCTGGCCGTCCGTGCTCGCCGCGGCGGGCCTCGCGCTGCTGTGGCGCCAGACGCTGGGCAGGCGCTCCGAGGTCGAGCCGGTGCGGTCGCCGCGGGCGGCGGACACGGTCGCGGCGACGGAGCCGGTGACGACGGCGCCCGTCACGCCGTCCGAGGACGCGTTCGACGAGCGCCCGCCAATCGGCGCCAACCTCGTCCCGCGGCTGCGCGCCATCTACCAGGGCGGTTTCGGCATCGCGCTCGTCGTCGGCGCGGCGCTGCTGTTCCTGCAGGCCAACGGCGCGCTGAGCGGCGCGCGCGACCTGGTCCTGGCCTTCGTCGTCGTCGCGATCGGGCTCGGGTTGGTCCTCGCGCCGTTCTGGCTGCGGCTCGTGCGCAACATCAACGACGAGCGCGCGGAGCGGATCCGCTCGCAGGAGCGCGCCGAGGTCGCCGCGCACCTGCACGACTCGGTCCTGCAGACGCTCGCGCTCGTCCAGAAGCGCGCCGACGACCCGCGCGCCGTCGCGACGCTGGCCCGCCGCCAGGAGCGCGAGCTGCGCGCGTGGCTGTCCGGCGCGCCCGAGGCGCGGCCCGACGAGCGGCTGGCCGACGCGCTGCGCGCCGCCGCCGCCGAGGTCGAGGAGGCCCACGGCACGCCGGTCGAGGTCGTCACCGTCGGCGACCGCGACCTCGACGACCGCACCCGGGCGCTCGTGGCCGCCGCGCGCGAGGCGCACGCCCTCGCGAGGGTCGTCCGCTCGCCGTTGCACGAGCGCGAGCGTCTGCAAGACCGAGTCGTGCAGGTGCGCGGCGACCTCGGCGCGTTCCTGCGAGCGGATGCGCTCGGCGCGCTCGGCGGACCGGCCGCGCGCGAGCCG
>DATDMD010000151.1:0-29404 GCA_036518975.1 Baekduia sp. | reverse complement strand
AGATCCGCGACGCGTTCTGGCCGTCGGTGCGCGCCGACGCGCGCAACGTCGCCGGCGCATGATCGGCGCCGGCGCCGGCCGGCTCGAAGGGATCCACCACGTGCGCGTGCCCGTGGCCGACCTCGCCCGGTCGTTCGCGTTCTACTCCGAGCTGCTGGGCTTCGAGCGCGAGTTCGACTTCCCGGGCCGGGACGGGCCGAGCGGGTGGGCGCTGCGCCACGCCGACGGCGGCCCGAACCTCGTGCTGTGGCACGACCCCGCGCTGGCGGCCGCCAGCGCCGGCTTCCCGTGGTTCTCGCTCGGGCTCCCCAGCGCGCAGGCGGTGATCGACCTGGCCGCCGAGCTGGATCGTCGCGGCATCGCCCACGGCGGCGTCCAGCCGGCGTTCGTCGAGGTCAAGCTGCCCCACGTGCAGGATCCCGACGGCCACTTGATCGGGTTCTACGTCGTGCTCGACCCGCGGTCGAAGAACACGTGACAAATGGTTGACGAGCGGAACGGAGTCGTATAATCTCATCGCCATGAGCACCACGGAAGCCACCGTTGACGAGTTCGACCTCGAGCCGCTGGGCAAGTGGAGCGAGCCGTCCGTGTTCGACGTCGACCGCATGCGCCTGCAGGCCTACGCCCGCGCGACGAACGACACCGTCGCGGCGCACCTGGCCGGCGACCTCGCCAGCCCGATCTTCAACGTGGTGCCGGGCTTCCGGGTGATCGCGCCGCTGACCGAGGAGATGCCTCCTCCGGCCAAGCGCATGATGGGCCTGCACGGGGAGCAGGACTTCCGCTTCCACCGGCCGATCGAGCCGGGAATGCGGCTGCTGACCCGCGCCAAGCCGCTCGGCGTCGTTCCGCGTTCGACGGGCTCCACCATCACGGTGCTCGGCGAGACGACGACCGAGGACGGCGCGCCGGTGGTCGACCAGCACGTCACCGTCTTCATCCGGAGCGCGATCGCGCCGGAGGCCGTCGGCGAGGGCCCGCCCGACCACGCGGTCGTCCGCGTCGGCGACCCGATCGCGGAGGTCACGACGACGTTCGACCCCGACCAGACGTTCCGCTACATGGGCGCGTCGGGCGACACGATGCCGTTGCACTCCGACACGACGTTCGCCCGGCGGTTCGGGTTGCCGGGGATCATCAACCACGGCAACTGCACGCTCGCCTTCGCCACGCGGGCGCTGCTCGCGGCGACCTGCGGCGACGACGTCCACCGCCTCAAGCGGCTGGCGGTCCGGTTCAGCCGCTGGGTCACCCCGCAGGACGTCATGACGACGCGCATCTGGCGCGCGGGTGAGCGCGACGGACGGGAGGTCTACGCGTTCGAGTCGGCTGTCGCCGACGGCGCGCTGTGCCTGTCGGGCGGCATGATCGAAGTCGAAGGCTGACCGCTCCGGCGGCCATCGGGAAAGCAAGCAAAGGGTCATTGAGCGATGAACATCAGGACGCGAGTTCGGGCGGCCGTGCCGGTCGCCGCCGCGCTGGGCGCGACCGTGGCGCTGGCCGCGTGTGGCAGCTCGAGCAGCGACACGCAGACCGCCGGCGCCGCCGGCAAGGTCACCAACATCACCGTCGGCACGAGCGGGCAGCTGTCCAACGTCGACGTGTACCTGGGGATCAGCCAGGGCACGTTCTCCAAGGCCGGGTTGAAGGTCACGACCCAGACGCTCTCGGCCGGCTCCAACGCGATCCCGCAGCTGCTCAAGGGCACGATGCACTTCGCGACGGTCGACCTGGCCACCGCGATCGCCGCCGAGCAGCAGCACGTCGGCATCACGGCCGTTGCGCCGAACAACGTCGGCGTCCCGGGCGACACGGGCTACGCGGGTGTCATCGCGTCGCCCAAGTCAGGCATCAAGACGTTGGCCGACCTCGAGGGCAAGTCGGTGCAGGTCAACCAGCTCAACGGCACCGCCGAGATCCTGGTCAA
The DNA here is from genome assembly GCA_036518975.1 of Baekduia sp. Taxonomy (GTDB): domain Bacteria; phylum Actinomycetota; class Thermoleophilia; order Solirubrobacterales; family Solirubrobacteraceae; genus Baekduia. The sequence continues at coordinate 27,474 of DATDMD010000151.1, read as the reverse complement.
GGCCACCATGGCCAAGGCCGGCCTCGACCCGAGCAAGGTCCGCTTCGTCGAGATCCCGCCGCCCCAGGCGCTCGCGGCGCTGCAGGCGGGGCGCGTCGACGCGGCCGTGCTCTCCGAGCCCATCGTGACCGCGGCGCGCGCCGCCGGGATGAAGTACATCGTCAACCCCGAGAAGGACACGATCCCGAACCTCCCGGCGTTCGTCTTCGTCGCCAGCAAGGCCTACGCCGACAAGCACCCTGACGTGGTCAAGGCCTTCACCAACTCCGTCTTGGCGGCCAACAAGCAGGCCAACGCCAACCCCGAGCTGGCGCGACAGACCGCCGCCAAGTCGACGGAGGTCCCGGCCGCCCTGCTGTCCAAGGTGACGTTCCCGAAGTTCGGCGAGCAGGCGCTGACCGCCGAGCAGGTCAAGGCCTACTCGGACCTGCTGAAGAGCAACGGCGGCCAGACGGGCTGATGATCTCATGACGGCTTCTCCCTCCACCGGCCTGGCCACGCCGCTCGTCACGCCCGCGGCCGAGCCCGCAGGCCGGCGCGCCGTCGCGTCGCCCGCCCGGGGCGGCGGCGGAGACGGCGCCTGGATGCTCGCGGCCCAGGTCGCCGTCCTCGGCGCGGCCGTCGGCGCCTGGTGGCTCGTGTCCCTGCGCGTGGGCGCCGGCTCGGTGCCCACGCCCGCCAAGACCGCGCAGGCGTTGATCGACCTGGCCGGGACGGGCGCCTTCTGGACCGCGCTGTGGACGACCAGCGTGACCTGGGCGATCGGGTTCGCGGTCTGCGCGATCGTCGGCATCCCGCTGGGCCTGTTCGTCGGGTCCAACCGGTTCGCCAGCCGCAGCACGCGCTTCGTCTTCGACTTCATGCGCACGATCCCGCCGGTCGCGCTCGTCCCGCTCGCGCTGCTGTTGTATGGACCCACGCGCAACATGGTGTTGCTGCTCGTGATCTCGGGCGCGATCTGGCCGCTGCTGATCCAGTCGGTCTACGCCGCTCAGCAGCAGGAGCCGCTCCTGGACGACGTTGCCCGCACCTTCCGCCTGACGCGCCGCTCGCGGTTCGTCGACATCTTCTGGCCGAGCGCGCTGCCGTTCGTGATGTCGGGCCTGCGCGTCACCGGCACGATCTGCCTGCTGCTGACCGTCTCCGGCGAGCTGATCGGCGGCGCGCCGGGCATCGGCACCGAGATCCAGCGCGCGCTCGACGCGGTCGACAACCCGCGGATGTACGCGGAGGTCATCGCGGCGGCGTGCCTGGGCGTGGCGATCAACTTCCTGTTGGCGCGGGTCCGGACGCGCGTGCTGCGCTGGCATCCGTCGGTGCGGGGAGCGGCGCGATGACCGGCCGACGCGTCCGTGCCGTGCTGATCGAGGCGTGGCTGCCGCTGCTGCTCGTCGCGCTGTGGTGGGTCCTCAGCGCGGGCAGCACCGATCTCTACTTCCCCTCGCTGAGCTCGATCCTGAAGCAGTTCCGCGCCGACTGGGTCTTCCAGCACGTGGGCAGCGATCTGGTTCCCAGCCTGCGCGTGCTCGGCCTCGGCTACGCGGTCGCCGTGCTGGCGGGCGTCGGCCTCGGCGTCGTCCTCGGCCTGTCGCGCCGGACCGAGCGGGCCTGCCGGCCGCTGCTCGAGCTTCTGCGCGCGATCCCGGGCGTCGCGCTGCTGCCGATCTTCATCGTGCTGTTCGGCCTGGGGTCGGAGATGAAGGTGGTGTTGATCGCCACGGGCGCGATCTGGCCGGTGCTGTTGAACACGATCGACGGCGTGCGCTCGGTCGAGCCGCTGCTGCTCGACGTCGCCCGGACGTTCCGGCTCAGCCGGGTCCAGCGGCTGCGGCGCATCGTGCTTCCGTCGGCGGGGCCGCAGATCTTCGCCGGCGCGCGCACCGCGCTCGCCATCGCGGTGATCGTCATGGTGGTGGGCGAGACGGTCGGCAGCTCGGGCGGGATCGGCTACTTCCTGCTCAACGCCGAGCGCAACTTCGCCATCACGTCGATGTGGGGGACGATCGTCGCGCTGGGCATCGTGGGCTATCTGCTGAACGTGCTGTTCCGGATCGTCGAAGCCGTCGCGCTGCGCTGGCACAGGTTGCAGCAGGCGCGGCTGGAGACGGAGGGATGATGGTGAGCGTCATGACGAGTCCCGTCGAGCACGACCTGAGCGCATCGCGCTCCGCCGGGGGTGAGCTGGACATCCGCGGCCTCGGGCACAGCTACGGCCCGAACGAGATCCTCGCCGGGATCGACCTGACGGTCCGGCCGGGCGAGTTCATCAGCTTGGTCGGCCCCTCCGGCGTGGGCAAGAGCACGCTGCTGCGCTGCCTGAGCGGGCTGCAGCGTCCGACCGCCGGCGCGGTGTCCTACCAGGGCGCGCCGCTCACCGAGCCCGTCGTGGGCGTCTCCGTGGTCTTCCAGGACTACAGCCGGTCGCTGCTGCCGTGGTCCTCGGTGATCGACAACGTGGCCCTGCCCCTGCGCTCCGCGGGGGTCGCGAAGGACGAGAGCCGGGCCCGGGCCGGTCGCGCGCTGGCCGACGTGGGCCTGGCGTCCGTGGATCCCAAGGCCTATCCGTGGCAGCTGTCCGGAGGCATGCAGCAGCGCGTGGCGATCGCGCGCGCCCTGGTCTGCGAGCCGTCGCTGGTGCTGATGGACGAGCCGTTCGCCTCGGTCGACGCCCAGACGCGGGCCGACCTCGAGGACCTCGTCCGCCGCCTGCACGCCGAGCTCGGGATCTCGGTCGTGCTCGTCACGCACGACATGGACGAGGCGCTCTACCTGTCCGATCGGGTGGTGGTCCTGAGCGGTCGGCCCGCGACGATCGCGACCGTCCTCGACGTCGACCTGGGTCCGGAGCGCGACCAGGTCACGACCAAGGCGACGCCGCGGTTCGCCGAGCTGCGCGGCGCGATCTACCACCTCATCCGGCCCGCGAGCCCGAGGAGCACCTGATGCCCATCTACGCGCTGTTGGTCGAGTTCCGGGGCGGTCCGCCGTCCGAGGTCGTGCTCGAGGCGCATCGCAACTGGCTCCTGCCGAAGTTCGCGCAGGGCGAGTTCGTCCTGTCGGGCAGCCTCGACGCCGTGCCCGGTCGGCCCGCCTCGGCGCTCGGCTTCGTCAGCGCCGACAGCCTCGAGGACGCGAAGGCCATCGTCGCCGACGACCCGTTCATCGAGGCCGGCCTGTGCGCGCATGAGGTCGTGCCCTTCACGCCGCGCGTGAAGGCCGGCGACCTCGACGCGTTCTTCGACGGCGACGCCAAGGTCATCGCGCTCGCCCGCTGATCCCGCTTCGCCACATCCCGGTCCGCCGCCATCACCACGCCCCGCAGCGGGGACGTCCCTCCAGATCGGAGTACTTCGCCATGCCATCGATTCGCTCACTGTCCAGCGTCGCCCTCGCCACCGCCGCGATCGGCGCGACCGCCGCCCTGTCGGCGTGCGGCTCGGCCTCGTCGGACGCGACGGGCAGCACCCAGAAGGCGCTGTCGGCCGCCAAGCCCACGGCCGTGACGGTCGGGGTCCCCGGCCTGCTGCTCAACGCAGACATCTTCATGGCCGAGCAGACCGGTGCGTTCACCGATTCTGGCCTCTCCGTGAAGAACCAGATCATCTCGGCGGGCACCAACGCGGTCCCGCAGCTGCTCAACGGCGCCATGCAGTTCGGGGTCGTCGACACCTCGACCGCGATCATCGCAGCCCAGCAGGGCGTCGGCATCGCCGTCGTGGCGCCGCTGGCGGTCGGCAGCGCCGACGACCGCGGCTTCGGCGGCGTGATCGCGGGCGCGAAGTCCGGGATCGCCAAGCCCGCCGATCTGGTCGGCAAGAAGGTCGCGGTCAACCAGCTCAACGGCACCTCGCAGACGCTGCTCACCGCGGCGCTGAAGAAGCAGGGCGCCGACGCCTCCAAGGTGCACTACGTCGAGGTCGCGCCGGAGCAGACGATCGGGGCGCTCAAGAGCGGCCGCGTCGACGCCGCCGTCACCGGCGAGCCGCTGATCTCCATGGCGCTGGGCATGGGCATGAAGTACGTGCTCAACCAGGAGCAGGACACCGTGGCGGGGTCGTCCACCTTCGTGTTCGTCGCGGCCAAGTCCTACATCAAGTCGCATCCCGCGGCCGTCGCCGCGTTCAGCAAGGCCATCACCCAGGCCAACGCCGCCGCCAACGCCGACGCCGCGGGCGTCAAGCAGATCATGGTCAAGATGGACAAGGTGCCCGCGCCGCTGGCGCCCTCCGTGGCGGTGCCGACCTTCGGCACGAGCCCCGTCTCGGCCAAGGACATCCAGACGACGATCGACCTCATGGTCGCCAACGGCCAGCTGCCGGCCGACAAGGCGCCGAAGCCCGAGAGCGTGCTCGCCGCCGCCTCCTAGGCGCCGCCGCAGCGAGGAGACCAAGGCCATGACCAACCCATACGCCGCCGACCCCAGCAGCATCCGCGGGGCGATCACGCCGCTCGTCACCCCGTTTGACCCCGACGGCGCGCTGGACCTCGACAGCGTCCGGCGCCTCGTCGACTGGCAGCTGGCCGAGGGCAGCCACGGCATCTCGGTGGGCGGCTCGACGGGCGAGCCGGCCGCGCAGACCGTCGCCGAGCGCATCGCCGTGATGCGCGCCGCGGCGGTGGCGATCGGTGGCCGGGCGCCCTTCCTGCCGGCCACCGGCACGGCCCGGATGGACGAGACGCTGGAGCTCACCGCCGAGGCGCAGAGCCTCGACGCCGCGGCCGCGCTGGTCGTCGCGCCGTACTACGCGCGGCCGACCCAACAGGGCCTGTTCGACTGGTACTCGACCATCGCGGCGAGCTTCCCCGACCTGCCGTTGATCGTCTACAACGTGCCGGTCCGGGCGGCCGTCGACCTCGCGCCGGCGACGGTCGGGCGGCTGCGGCGCGCGCACGACAACATCGTCGGGATCAAGGAGACGACGCGTGACTTCGAGCACGTGTCGCACGTCCTCGCCGAGTGCGGGACGGACTTCATCGCGCTGTCGGGCATCGAGCTGCTCTGCTACCCGATGCTCGTGCTCGGCGGCGTGGGGCACCTCAGCTGCGTCGGCAACTTCGCGCCCCGGCCGGTCGCGGAGCTCTACGACGCGTTCGCCGCGGGCGACCACGACCGCGCGCGGCGGCTGCACTACGAGCTGCACCCGCTGGTCGAGGCCGCGTTCATCGAGACCAACCCCGCGCCGGTCAAGTTCGCCATGGAGCGGCTCGGCGTCCTGCCGTCGCCGTTCGCGCGCCCACCCCTGGCGCCGCTGTCGGAGGCCAGCGCGCGCCGCGTGGCCGAGATCCTCGACGCCAGCCCGCACGTCGGCCGCGAGGCGGTGACGGCGTGACGCGTGCGGCGGCCATGGCCGGCGACGGCACGTCCGCGGTCGCCGAGCGCGCGCCGCTCGAGCTTCAGGAGCACTACATCGACGGACGCTTCCGGCCCAGCGCCACCGGCGCGACGTTCGCGACGCTGGATCCGACCACCAACGCGGTCCTGGCCCACGCCGCCGAAGGCGCCAAGGCGGACGTCGACGCGGCAGTGGGCGCTGCGCGCCGCGCGTTCGACGACGGGCCGTGGCCGCGCATGAAGGCCGCCGAGCGGGCCGCGGTCCTGCGCCGGGTCGGTGCGCTGATCCGCGAGCGGGCCGACGCGTTCATCGAGCGCGAGGTGCGCGACATCGGCATGCCGGTGGCGCAGATGCAGGGCCTGGCGGCGCGCGCGGCGACCAACTTCGAGTACTACGCCGGCGTGGCGACCGAGCTGCACGGCCGGTCGTTCCAGGTCGGCGACGAGTTCCTCAACTACACGATCCGCAAGCCGGTCGGGGTCGCCGGCCTGATCATGCCGTGGAACGCGCCGCTGATGCTGTCGACGTGGCGGATCGCGCCCGCGCTGGCCGCGGGCAACACCATCGTGTTGAAGCCGGCCGAGTGGTCGCCGTTGACCGCGACGCTGCTGGCGGAGGTCCTGCAGGACGCGGGCGTGCCGGCCGGCGTGTTCAACGTCGTGCACGGCTTCGGCGAGACCGCGGGCGCGCCGCTGTCCGCGCACCCGGGGGTCGACCTGATCTGCTTCACGGGCGAGACGACGACCGGCCAGACGATCATCGCCGCCGGCGCGCCGACGCTGAAGCGCTCCTCGGTCGAGCTCGGGGGCAAGTCGCCCGTCCTGGTCTTCGACGACGCCGTCCCCGACCTCGCCGTCGACGCGGCGCTCGCGCAGATCTTCACCATGAACGGCCAGCGCTGCACGGCCGGGTCGCGGCTGCTGGTGCAGGAGGGGCTGTACGACGAGATCGTCGACGCGGTCGCCCAGCGCGCGCGGCAGGTCGTCGTCGGCGACCCCTTCGACCCGCGCACGGAGCTCGGCCCGCTGATCCATCCCGAGCATCACGCCCGCGTGCTCGAGTACATCGCCTCGGCGCGCGCCCAGGGCGCCCGCGTCGTGGCGGGCGGAGCGCGGCCCGAGGCGCTGCGGGAGGGCAACTTCCTCGAGGCGACGGTGATCGCCGACGTCGACGAGCACATGACGGTCTTCCAGGAGGAGATCTTCGGGCCCGTGCTCGTCGCGCTGCCGTTCGCCGACGAGGCCGAGGCGGTCCGCCTGGCCAACGCGACGCCCTACGGCCTGGCGGCCTACGTGTGGACGAACGACATCCAGCGCGCGCACCGCGTCGCCCATGCGATCGACACCGGCATGTGCTGGATCAACGCCCAGAACGTCCGCGACCTGCGCACGCCGTTCGGCGGCGTCAAGCGCAGCGGCATCGGGCGCGAGGGCGGCGACTACGCCTTCGACTTCTACTGCGAGACCGAGCTCGTGCACGTCGCGCTCGGCGCGCACCAGATCCCGCGCATCGGGCTGGGGGAGGGGCTCGACGCATGAGCATCGTGACCGACCTCGTCTCCGCGCCTCCGGCCCGGACGCCGTACGACATCGTGCGCGCCGCCTACGCGGAGCTGCACGTCACCGACCTCGACGCGTCGGCGCGCTTCTACGTCGACCTGCTCGGCATGATCGTCAGCGCGCGCACCGAGGACGCGATCTACCTGCGCGGGTGGGAGGAGCGCCTGCACCACTCGCTCGTCCTGCGCCGCGCGCCCGTCGCGGCCGCCGCGCGGCTCGGGTTCCGGGTCCGCGCCGAAGAGGACCTCGACCGCTTGGCCGACGACCTCGCTCGCCAAGCGCTGCCGGCGGAGTGGGCCGCGGATCCCGCGCCGGGCATGGGTCGCGCCCTGCGCACGTGGGATCCGTTCGGCTACCCGCTCGAGTTCTTCTATGAGATGACCCAGGTCGACACCCAGCTGCAGCGCTTCGACCTGCACCGCGGCGCGCCGGTCCTGCGCTTCGACCACGTCAACCTGCACACCCCGCGCCTCGAGGACGCGTTCCGGTTCTGGACCGGCCTCGGCTTCCGCTGCTCGGAGTACATCGCGACCGGCGGCGAGCACGACCGCATCACCGGCGCCTGGCTGCTGCGCAAGCCCACCGTGCACGACGTGGCGTTGACCGCCGGCGCCGGGCCTCGCCTCCACCACACGGCGTTCTGGATCGGTGAGCCGGCCGGCGTGCTGCGAGCGTGCGATCAGCTGGCGGCCGCCGGGCACTCGGACGCGATCGAGCGCGGACCCGGTCGCCACGGCGTCTCCAACGCGTTCTTCGTCTACGTCCGCGACCCGGACGGCCATCGCATCGAGTTGTACTCCTGCGACTACTACACCGGCGACCCCGACCACCGGCCGCTGCGCTGGTCGGTCGACGATCCGCGCTGCCGCTCGTTCTGGGGCACCGCGGCACCCGACAGCTGGTACGACGAGTCGTCGCTCGTCCTCGGCGCCGACGGGGCGCCGGTCGCCGTGCGCGAGGCCGACGTCGACGAGCGCGAGCTGCGCAGCGAGGCCCTGGCCTAGGGGCTCAGCTGCACCCGGCCGTCGCGGTGCGCGCGCCAGCGGTCGTACTCCGCGCGCCGCTCGGCCGACAGCGGGTACACGCCGCGGGTCGACTCACCGTCCTGCACGCGCTCCAGCGCCCACGCCTCGCGCTCCTCCTGCTCGAGCGCGTCGTGGGCGATCTCCTCAGCCAGGTGCGCGGGCAGGATGACGACGCCCTCGGCGTCGCCCACGACGACGTCGCCCGGCATGACCAGCGTCCCCGCGCAGGTGATCGGGACGTCGACGTCGAGCGGCACGTGCTTGACCCACAGCGACGCCGCGTTGGGCCCCTGGAAGTAGGTGGGGATGCCGAGGGCGGTGACGCCCGGCGAGTCGCGCACCCCGCCGTCGGTGACGATGCCCGCGCCTCCGCGCGCGAGGACGCGTGCGGCGAGGATGTCGCCGATGGTCCCGGCGCCGGGCTCGCCGCGGGCCTCCATGACCAGGACGTCGTCGGGCGAGACCGTCTCGACGGCCAGCTTCTGGGCGTCCTCGCCACCCTTGCGGGCGTCGCGCACGTCCTCGCGCAGGGCGCCGTAGCGCAGCGTGTGGGCGTAGCCGACCATGCGCAGGTCGGGCCGCGCCGGCCGCAGCCCGGTCATGAACGTGTTGGCCACGCCGCGCTTGGCCAGTTGCACGGTGAGCGTCGCGGTCGAGACCGCGCGCAGCGCCGCGAGCGCGTCGGCGGAGAGCTCGACCGGGCGGGGGGCGTTGACGCCGGTCGCGGTCGCCCGTGCGGCCGCGGTGGCGCGCGGCATCGCGCCGTGCGGCGCCAGCGGGGCAGGCGCCTCGACGATCCGGCTGTGCACGGCGCTCAGCCCGGCGAGCTCGACGGTGACGTGCGCGCCCAGGTCGACGACGGTGGCGCCCGCGGGCGTGCCGGTGAGGATCACGTCGCCGGGCTCGAGCGTCATGAACCGCGACAGGTCGGCGATCAGGAGGTCGAAGCCGAAGAGCAGGTCGTCGGACCGGCCCTCCTGGACCACCTCGCCGTCCACGATGGTGCGCAGCAGCAGCGCGTCGGGGTCGACGCCGGCCGCGGCGACCGCGGGGCCGAGCGGTGTGTAGCCGTCCTGGCCCTTGGCGAGCAGGTTGGACCCGCGATCAGCCCAGCGGAAGTCGTGCACGCCGAAGTCATTGGCCGGCGCGTACCAGCCGATCGCGGCACGCGCCTGCTCGAGCGTCGCGTCACGCACCCGGTGGCCGAGGATGACCGCGATCTCCCCCTCGAACGCCAGCAGCTCCGTGCCCTGCGGCCGGACGACGTCGCCGCCGCCCGACAGCGACGACGGCGGCTTGAGGAAGTACGACGGCTCGACCGGGACGCGGCCGCGCTGCTCGGCGCGGCTGCGGAAGTTCAGGTGCACGGCGATGACCTTGCTGGCGGTCAGGCCAGGGGGCAGCGGGGTGGGGAGGGCCATCGTCAGAAGACCTCCAGGAGCGCGGCAGCGCCCTGGCCGCCGCCGATGCACATGGTCACCACGGCACGCCGAGCGCCACGCCGGCGGCCCTCGATCAGCGCGTGGCCGGTCATGCGCGCGCCCGAGCAGCCGTACGGGTGGCCGAGCGCGATCGCGCCGCCGTCCACGTTCAGCACCTCGTCCGGGATGCCGAGCTCGTCTCGGCAGTAGAGGACCTGGCTGGCGAAGGCCTCGTTGAGCTCCCAGAGGTCGATGTCGTCGACGGCGAGCCGGTTGCGCGCGAGCAGGCGGCGGACGGCCGGCACCGGGCCGACGCCCATCTCGGCGGGGTCGCAGCCGACGACCGCGAAGTCGACGAAGCGGCCGAGCGGCTGGACGTCGGCAGCGGCCGCCCGCCCCTGGCTCATCAGCACGCATGCCGCGGCGCCGTCGGTGAACTGGCTGGCGTTGCCGGCGCTCACGGTCCCACCGGGCAGCGCGGTCCGGATCCGGCGCACGCCGTCCAGCGTCGTGCCGGGCCGGACGCCTTCGTCGTGTTCGACCGTGACAGCGCGCGTCGCGACGGCGCCGTCCCGCTGGGTCGCCATCGTCGTCGTCAGCGGGACGATCTCGGTGTCGAAGCGACCCTCCGTGCGCGCGGCCTCCGCGCGCTGCTGGCTGCGGACGCCGTACTCGTCCTGGCGCTCGCGCGAGACGCCGTAGCGCTCGGCGACGGTCTCCGCGGTCCGCAGCATCGGCCAGTACAGCGCCGGCCGGTGCTCGGCCAGCCACGGGTCGGAGATCATGTGCGTGTTCATCTCGTCCTGCACGCACGAGATCGACTCGACCCCGCCGGCGACGAGCACGTCGCACTCGCCCGCGGCGATGCGGGCCGCGGCGACGCTGATCGCCTGCAGGCCCGAGGCGCAGAAGCGGCTCACGGTCATGCCCGGAACCGACTCGGGCAGCTCGGCGCGCATCCCGATCTGGCGGCCGATGTTCTGGCCGTTGGCGCCCTCCGGGTTGGCGCAGCCGATCACCACGTCCTCGATCTCGGCCGGGTCGACGCCGGCGCGCTCGACGGCCGCGGCGACCGCGTGGCCGCCCATGGTCGCGGCGTGGGTCAGGTTCAACGCGCCCGTCCATGCCTTGGTCAACGGCGTGCGCGCGGTCGCGACGATCAGGGCGGTGGTCATGCGGAGGCCTTCTCCCAGCTCGTGATCGGCAGGTCCTGCTCGGCGTGCTCGACCAGCAGCGGCGCGGGCTCCCAGAAGCCGCCGGCGTCGTCGCGCGCGAAGCGCCGCATCGCGCGGACCACCCGATCGAGGCCGATGTGCTGGGCGTGGAAGAGCGGGCCGCCGCGCGCGGCCGGGAAGCCGTAGCCGTTGAGGAACACGACGTCGATGTCGCTGGCGCGGCGCGCGACGCCTTCGTGCATGACGGCCGCGGCCTCGTTGACGAGGGCGTACACGCAGCGCTCGACGATCTCGTCGTCGCCGATCGTCGCCTGAGCGTTGGGGATCCCCGACCAGTCGGCGACCATCTGCGCGACGCGCGGATCGAGCGTCGGCGTCGGCCCCGCGTAGTCGTACCACCCTGAGCCCGTCTTGCGGCCGAGGAGGCCGGACGCGACGAGCTGGTCGGCCAGCTTCCACTCCGGCTCTTCCGTGCCGCGCGCCAGGCGAGCCTGCCACGGGATGTCGTTGCCGACGAGGTCGAGGACGCGGAACGGTCCCATCGCGATGCCCCAGGCCTCGAGCGCGGCGTCGACGCGGTCGGGGGTCATCCCACGCATGAGCAGGGCCATCGCCTGCCGGACGTACGCGTCCATCATCCGGTTGCCGATGAACCCGTCTCCGACTCCGGCGACGACGCCGATCTTGTGGAGTTGCCGAGTGATCGCCATCGCACGGGAAAGCGCGTCGGCGGAGGTCGCCGCACCGTCGACGACCTCGACCAGCGGCATCACGGTGGCCGGGCTGAAGAAGTGCAGTCCGACGACGTCGGCCGGGCGCGCGGTGGCGCTCGCGATCTGGTCGAGGTCGAGCGACGAGGTGTTGGACGCCAGGAGCGCGCCTGGCTTGGCGTAGCGGTCGATCTCGGCGAAGACCTCCTGCTTGAGCGCGAGGTCCTCGAAGACGGCTTCGATCACGACGTCGGCGTCGCACAGCGCCTGCGGCTCCGAGCCGCTGCGCAGGCGTGCCGACCGGTCGTCGCGCGTCGCGGGCGTCAGGCGCCCGCGGGCGGCCGCCTTGTCGAGCTCGGCGCGCATCGCCTGAGCGGCGGCGTCGGCGCGCTCCGGCGTCGTCTCGACCACGGTGACCTGGATGCCGGCCGCCAGGAGCGCGAGCGCGATCCCGCGGCCCATCGTGCCGCCGCCGACGACGGCCGCCGTGCTCACGTCCGGCGCCCGGCCGTTGGGCGAGGCGACGCGACCGGCGCGGCGTTCGGCCAGGAAGCGGTAGCGGAACGCCTGCGCGGCGGTGCTGCCGCTGAGGGTCTGGAACAGCCGGAGCTCGGTGGCCAGGCCCTCGTCGAAGGGCAGCGAGGTCGCGGCCAGAGCGTCGAGCGCGTAGGCGGTGCCGGGCGGGGCGGTGCGCTTGCGCGCGGCGGCGCGGCGCGCGAAGGCGATCAGGCCCTCGCGGTCGGGCGCGTGGACCTCGACGTCTCGCAGGCGCGGCAACGGAGCGCCCTCGATGCGCTCCGCGAACCGCACGGCCGCGTCCAGGAGGTCGCCGTCGGCGATGTCGTCGACCAGGCCGAGGTCGCGCGCCGCGGTCCCGCGCACCGAGCGGCCGGTGAGGATCATGTCGAGCGCAGGCTCGAAGCCGACGGCACGGGGCAGGCGCTGCGTCCCTCCGGCGCCCGGGATGAAGCCCAGCGTGATCTCGGGGAGGCCGAGCTCGGCATCGGTGGTGGCGACGCGGTAGTGGCAGGCCAGGGCCAGCTCCAGGCCGCCCCCGAGCGCCACGCCGTGGATCGCGGCGACGACCGGCGTGCGCATCGCGTCGAGCGCGCCGGCGATCGTCAGGTGCAGCGACGGCTCGAGCAGCGCCTCGCCGCGGTCGAACTCGGCGAGGTCGGCGCCGGCGCTGAAGGCGCGGCCGCTTCCGGTGAGGACGACGCTCATGACGCCTGGGTCGTGCTCGACCTCTTCGAGCGCGGCGAGCAGGTCGGCGCGCAAGGTCCGGTCCAGGCAGTTGACGGGCGGGTTGTCCATCGCGACGAGCGCGGTGGTCCCGCGTCGTTCGATCCGGGCGGTGCTGGCGACAGCGGTCATCGCTCCTCCTCTTGTCGTGGTGACGAGCCGGTGGGCACCCGACCGTGGATGCGGATCTCGGCCAGCAACTGGCCGGCGTCGTCGCGGACCTCGACGTCGTAGATCCCGGCACGTCCGTCGAAACTGCGCTCCGCCGCGCTGGCGGTGAGCTCGGCGCCCGCGCGGGCGGGGCGGAGGAACGCGATGTCCGCGTGCACGGAGACGCCGGTCCTGCCGTGGGAGTTCATGGCGTAGGCGAACGCCGTGTCGGCGATGGCGAACACGTACCCGCCGTGCACGATCCCGCGGCCGTTGCCGTGGTGGGTCGACGTCGGCATCCGCGCGGTGGCGGCGCCGAGGCGCGTGACCGCGACGCTGGCCCCGAGCGCGCGGACGGCCGGATCGTCTGCCAGCAGCGCTTGTCCCAGGTCCGGATCTGCTGCCAGGCCGCGCGTGCTGTCCATGTCTCGATGATGCCACAGAAATGACAATCGCGTGAAGATAACAGCGCAGATGTCATATGATCGAGCTCGTCGCGCTAGGGGAGCGGCCGGCGAGGCTCGTTGCGCATCGCGCGACATGTTGTGCGGGTCGCTCGTGTTCCCGGCGTGTTCCCAACTGGTCGCTGGCAACCTCACGCGACCTGACGCGAAACGCCGCTGCGGAGCCGAATGCGCCTGCAAACAGGCAACTTCCAATCCGCAGGTCGCAGGTTCGAATCCTGCCTGGTGTGCCCAGCGCGACCGACGACTTCGCTCGGCCGAGCGGCCGCGCGGCATGTCCCGGCGCCAAGGTCGCCGATCAAGTTTTCGGTTTCTTGCGTACGGGCTTCGACGTTCCCCGTGAAGGCTGGAACGTCGGCCACAAGACCTTGCGTCGGGCCGGTGCACCGATCTACGATCATTCTCCTGCCGAGCCGACGCACCAGCGGAGAGCAGGCGACAACCGCAGTCGGCTGAGACCGAACGTTTCCATGGAAGGTGGCCTGGCATGGCCGACTCCAGCAAGCGGTCCGCAGCGTCGATGCCGCAGCTCCTGCCCGGTTCAGTCTTCGCCGGGTACCGGATCGAGTGCCTCATCGATCGCGGCGGGATGGGGGTCGTCTACAAGGCGATCGACCCGGATCTGGACCGGCCTGTAGCCCTGAAGATCATCGCGCCGGAGCACTCGCAGAACGAGACCGCTGTGGCGCGCTTCAAGGCCGAGTGCCGGCTCGCCGCCTCGCTGGAGCACCCGAACATCGTGCCGATCCACCGCGGCGGCCAGTACGAGGGCGTGCTCTACCTCGCCATGCGGTTCGTGCCCGGGACGAACCTGCGCGCAGTCATCGACCAGGGCCCGATGGCCCTGCCGCGGATCGCCCGCATCGTCGATCAGGTCGGCGCCGCGCTCGACGTCGCGCACGACCGGGGGCTCGTGCACCGCGACGTCAAGCCCGCGAACATCCTCCTCTCGGGGACCGGCGAGCACGAGCAGGTCTACCTGACGGACTTCGGGCTGACCAAGCGCCTCGGGTCGGCCGGCGACGCCCTGACCCGCGCCGGCGGCTGGGTCGGCACGCCCGACTACGTGGCGCCCGAGCAGATCCAGGGGCACAACGTCGATCGCCGGGCCGACGTCTACTCGCTCGGCTGCGTCCTGTTCGAGATGCTGACCGGCCGCGTCGCCTACGCCAAGGACAGCGACATGGCCAAGCTGTGGGCGCACGTCACCGATCCGCCGCCCCTGCCGCGCACGCAGCGCCCGGAGCTCGGCCAGGCCTTCGACGATACCGTCGCGCGCGCCACGGCCAAGGATCCCGACGACCGCTTCGCGACGGCCGGGGAGCTGGCCGCGGCGGTCGACGCCGCCGTCTCCGAGCAGCAGCGGGCCGACCAGCTCCGTGCTGCCGCGGCGCCGGCCGTGGCGGCCGACCTCGCGGGCGCGGCGACGCGCGACGAGACCTTCGTCACGGGGCCGTCGCCCGGCGAGGGCGACCCGGCGGTCACCGGTCGCGAGCCGGTCGGGGTCGGGGCGGCACCGCCGCCGGCCGACCCGCCGGCTGACGCCGGCCGCCAGGACACCCCGCCGCCACCGCCGCCGCCGCGCGGCGCCCCGGCGGCCGGCCGTCGCGAGCCGCCCCCACCGGGCCGGCGCACCGGCCGCGGGTCCGGCGGCGGAGACGGCTGGTTCAGCCGGCATCGGGTCCCGGTCATCGGCGTCCTGGCCCTGGTCGTGGCCGGCATCGCCGCGTTCGCGGTCCTCGGCGGCTCCAGCGACGACACGTCGTCCAAGGAGGCGGCGGCTCCCCTGCCGGGGCAGCGCGTCAACGGCAATCTCGGCCCGGTGCCGACCAACCACGTCAGTGGGGGTGACGGCACCGCCACCATGCGGTTGGACGGTCGGTCGCTCAAGGTGTCGGTCGACACCAAGGGCCTGCTCAACGGCGCGCCGCACGCGCTGCACATCCACGCGGGCGGCAAGGGCCAGTGCCCGCCGGCGTCGGCCGCGTCGCTGCACAACGGCCACCGCTCGATCGCCACCCACGCCGGCGTGCCGTTCTACGGCGGCGCCGTGGAAGCGCTGACGACGCGCGGCGACACGAGCATCCCCCGGAGCCTGGTCGCCTTCTCCCGCTACCCCAACACCAGCGACGTCAAGTACCGGCGCACGCTCAAGATCACCCCGATCGTCGCCTCCTACATCAAGAAGAACAACGCCGTCCTGGTCGTCCACGGCATCGACTACAACAGCAACGGCGTCTACGACGGGGTCCTGGAGCGCAGCGACCTGGACCGCAGCCTCACCGGCGAGTCCACCGCGCCGGCGCTCTGCGGCCGTCTGGTCGCCGAGAAGAAGGCCAAGGCCGGGACGTCGACGACGAAGTCCGCCCAGCTGAGGTCGCCCTCGACATCGACCGTGTACCGGGTCGCGCTGGCCCCGGCCCCGGCCCCGCCGCCGGGCGCGCTGCTCTGCCCCCTGTCGACGCCCGGCCACGCCGAGTTCCGCACGGCGTGATCCATTCCGCCCGAGCCACGCTCTCCGACCCGCGGCTCGCGGTGCCGCTCGCGATCGCCGTCATGGGGGCGGGGCTGCTGGTGCTGCTGGTCGTCGGGCGCTCGCCCGGCTCCAAGGGCAAGCCGGCGGCGGCCCATCCCGCTCCGACGGTCGAGATCCGGCAGACGAAGCTCGGCCGCATCCTCGTCGACGGGCGCGGGCACACGCTCTACCTGTTCCTGGAGGACCTGCCCAGGCGCAGCACGTGCTACGCCGGGTGCGCCCGCGTCTGGCCGCCGCTGCTGGTCACGCGCGAGCCGCGCGCGGGCGCCGGGGTCGACGGCGACAAGCTGACCGCGCGCGGGCGGCGCAACACGGACCTGCGCCAGGTCGTCTACAACGGCCATCCCCTGTACACGACGGTCGCCGACGAGCGCCCGGGGCAGACCGAGGGCCAGGGGTTCTTCGGCACGTGGTTCGTGGTGTCCCCGAAGGGCCGGCAGGTCGGCAAGCCCGGCAAGAACGCAGGGGGATACTGATCGATGATCACTCCTGCATTATCCACGACGATCCAGAGGAGGCAGTGATGACGCGGATGCGCACCGGCTCGGTGATCGCGCTGGGCCTCGCGGGGCTGGTGTGGCCGGCGACCGCCTCGGCGGACCCCGCCGCGTTCGCCTCGGGCGTGACGGCGGGCGACGTCTCGTCCACGTCGGCGATCCTCTGGACGCGCGCCCAGAGCTCGGGCGCGGTCGGGCTGCGGCTGGCGCGGTCCTCGGACCTGACGACGTGCTCGGCCGCCGCCGCCGCGCCGCTGCCCGGCGCCGCGCCCACCGGCGTCCTGCGACGGACGCTCCAGGCCAGGGCCCGCGTGGACTTCACCGTGCGCACGACCGTCCGCCGCCTGCACCCGGCCACGCGCTACTACTACCGCTTCTGCAAGGGCACGGCCCGCAGCCGGGTCGGCGTCTTCAAGACGGCGCCGCTGACGACGGCGCGGGGCACCGTGCGCTTCGCGGTCACCGGCGACGCCGACGGCACGATCAACCCGGCCACCGGCGCGCCCGCCTACAACCGCTTCGAGGTCTACCGGCGGATGGCGATCGAGAAGAACGACTTCAACGTCAACCTCGGCGACGTCATGTACTCCGACAGCGCCGTCGCGGGCGTGCCGCCGGCGCTCTCGCTGACCGACAAGTGGAAGAAGTACCGGCTGAACCTCACCTATCCCAACCTGCGCCGGCTGCGCGGGAGCGCGGCGCTGTACAGCCAGTGGGACGACCACGAGTGGATCGACAACTTCTCCAAGCCCGTGTTCGGCGAGGGGTTCTTCCAGGTCGGCGCCAAGGCGTTCCTGGACTACAACCCCGCGAAGTACCGGCCCGCCACCGGCCTGTACCGCCGCTTCCGCTGGGGCCGCAACGTCGAGGTGTTCTTCCTCGACGAGCGCGCGTTCCGCAGCGCGCCCGCCTCGACCGGGCCGGCCTGCAACAACGCGACGACGGGGCTGCCCGACCCGCTCCCGCAGCTCCCCCAGCGCCTGCGCGACACCCTCGCCGCCCAGATCCACCTGCCGCCCGCGGCGGCGGCGCTGATCTCCCCGGCGTGCACCGCGGCGATCAACGATCCCAATCGCACCATGCTGGGCAAGCCGCAGCTGCGCGCGTTCGAGAACGCCGTGAGCCGCTCCAAGGCGACGTTCAAGATCATCATGAACGAGGTCCCGATCCAGGCCCTGTACTGGGATCCCTACGACCGCTGGGAGGGCTACGCCGCGGAGCGCCGCTCGCTGCTGACGTTCCTGCGTGCCCGCGTGCGCAACCTGGTGTTCCTGACCACGGACTTCCACGCCAACATGGTCAACACCGTGCGGCTGAACAGCTTCCCGGAGGAGGGCCCGTCGATCGACACCGGGTTCGTCGACGTCGTCACCGGCCCGGTCGCGCTCAAGACGTTCGCGGTCGACACCGACCTCAAGACCGGCCTTCCCGGGGCGTCCCAGTACATCCGGGCCTTCCTGAAGGCCCCGCGGCCGCTCGGCCTCGGGCTGAGCTGCGCGGCGCTGGACGTCTACAGCTACGCACAGGTCAGCGCGACGTCGAAGGCCTTGACGATCGCGCTCAAGGACGCGCAGGGGCGTCCCATCAAGGAGACCCCGACCGGGCCGTCGTGCCTGCCCTTCACCATCCCGCGCCGATGACTGATCAGCTACCCCCATCAACGGCAGAGCCCGGCACGCGTCGCGATACGGGACTCGCGACCGTCCTGCACCACGGGCGGCGGATCGCGGTCGGCGGCGCCGGCCTGACGATCGGCCGGCTGGCCGACAACGACGTGACGATCGCCAGCAGCGCCGTCTCGCGCCACCATGCCCGGATCGCGCCGGTCCACGGCGGCCATTGGGTCGTCGACCTCGGCTCGCGCAACGGGACGCAGCTCAACGGCGAGCGCTTCCGCGGCGAGTCGCGCTGGCTGGCCAACGGCGACACGGTCGTGATCGGCGGTGAGGCGCTGCGGTTCGTCACCGGCGACGAGACGCGGTTCGAGGTCGCCCGGCCGGCGTTCGTCACGACGCACCAGATCGACTTCGCCGGCGACCGGCTGACGCTCGGCCGCGACGAGTCCAACGACGTGGTGCTCGACGACCCCAACGTGTCCCGGTTCCATGCCGAGGTCATGCGCGGCGCCGACGGCCGCGTCGAGGTGCGCGACCTCACGTCGCGCAACGGCACCCGCGTCAACGGCGAGCTGACGCGCCGGGCCACGCTCGAGACGGGGTCGGACATCGGGATCGGCCCGTACCGCCTGGTGTTCGACGGCACCGGGTTCGTCGCGCGCCAGGAGCAGGGCGCGCTGCGCCTCGATGTCGAGGGCCTGGCCGTCGTGGTCAAGGACAAGCAGATCCTGCAGCCCACGGCGTTGAGCATCGAGCCGGGCGAGCTGGTGGCGATCATCGGCGAGAGCGGGGCGGGCAAGTCGACGCTCATGAAGGCCATGGCCGGCGTCCACCCGCCGTCGGAGGGCACGATCACCATCAACGGCGAGCCGCTGGCCAACCGGCTGACCGACATCGGCTACCTGCCGCAGGACGAGATCGTCCACGGGCGCCTGACGGTCTACGAGGCGCTCGACTACGCGGCGCGCCTGCGCCTCCCGCACGACACCAGCGACGAGGAGCTCGCGGCCACCGTCGACCGCGTCGTCGACGAGCTCGAGCTCATCGAGCACGGCAACACCCGCATCGAAGCGCTCTCCGGAGGCCAGCGCAAGCGCGTCGGCCTGGCCGCCGAGCTGCTCAGCCGGCCGAGCCTGCTCTTCCTCGACGAGCCCACGACCGGCCTCGATCCGGGTCTGGAAGGACGCATGATGGGCCTGCTGCGCGACCTGGCCGACGCCTCGCGCGCGGTCGTCGTCGTGACGCACGCGACCAAGAGCCTGGGGAAGTGCGCGCGGATCCTGGTCATGGGCCGCGGCGGCCGGCTCTGCTTCGACGGGTCGCCCGACGACGCCCTGAGCTTCTTCGACGCCGAGACCTATGACGACATCTACGCCGAGCTCGACCGGCGCGCGCCCGAGGAGTGGCAGCGCAAGCTGGCGCAGGTCGGCACCCAGCCCGTCATCCCCGAGAGCCAGCGCGAGCCGGCGGCCGAGCAGGCCCCGGCGACGCGGCAGGGCGGCCGCTACTGGCGCCAGACGTCGGTCCTGGTCCAGCGCTACGTGAAGCTGTTCGCGCGCGACCGGCGCAACCTGCTGATCCTGCTGCTGCAGGTGCCGCTGCTGGCGCTGGCGATCGTCGGCCTGTTCAAGGTCGACGTGTTCAAGGCGGGCACCGATGCGGGGGAGCCGGTCAAGCTGCTCTTCCTCGTGGTGACGACGGTGATCTGGTTCGGCTCGATCGACGGGGCGCGGGAGATCATCAAGGAGAAGTCGGTGTTCGTCCGCGAGCGCGCCGTCGGGGTGCGCACGGGGGCCTACCTGACCTCCAAGGCCGTCGTGCTCTTCACGCTGGCGGCCGTCCAGACGCTGCTGCTGGTCGCGATCGTCCTCGCCTTCCAGCCGCTGCACGAGGCGACGTCGGTGTACGGCACGGTGGTGGCGACGCTCCTGCTGACGGCCTTCGGGGCGGTGGGGCTGGGCCTGCTGATGTCGGCCGCCGTCCGCACCCAGGACCAGGCCACGAGCTTCATCCCGCTCGTGCTCGTGCCGCAGCTGTTCTTCGGCGGCTCGATCGTCGCGGTCGCGTCGATGAGCGCGCCGCTCGCGGCGCTCTCCAAGGCGGTCGAGGCCCAGTGGGCCTACGCGGGCCTCGGGTCGGCGATCGACCTCAACGACCGCATCGCGCACAGCCCGGCGTACTCGAAGGTCAGCGCGTTCGGTGACGACTACTTCGCGATCTCGGCGGGGCGTGTGTACCTGGCGCTCGCGATCTTCGTCGTCGTGGAGTTCACCGGCATGTTCCTGCTGCTGCGCCGCCACCAGCAGAGCTGACGGTCACCGCAGATGGCCGCGCGCTGCGACCATGAACCCGCCGGCGGTCGGGCGCGCGGCGATCGCGTCGACGGCGACGCGATCGTCGGCGAACAGCGGGACGGTCACGAGCGCGGCCAAGGGGATCCCCTCCGGCTTGAGCACGATGCGGCCGCGCGCGTCGACGAGGATGCGCGCCCTGGCGTTGACCCGCCGGCCGAAGGCGCTGGTCACGCCCGCGACCGCGATGCCCTCCCCGGAGAGGGCGTGCGCGGAGAGGTGGAGCTGGGGCGGCAGCGCCGCGTTGACGTCGGCCCGGCGCAGGCGCACCTGTCCCCGAAGCACGTCCCCGTCCTTGCGCAGGCTGACGTCGTGCATGCGCAGCAGGCGGTCGTGCAGCCTCCCGACCCGGACGTCGAGCTCGCCGGCGTCCTTGGTCGAGGCCAGCTGGTCGGCCAGGGAGGAGCCCGAGCGCGACGGCCGGGGCCGGTAGTCGCCGACGTCGACCGTCACGCGGTCGGCCTTGTGCCAGAGCAGCTTGACCGCCGGGAACGCCGCGACGTCGACGTGGACGTCGCGGCCATGGTCCTGGAGGTCGGACCTGAGCTTGCGCTCGGCGACCCCGGGCATGACCAGCTGGGCGACGACGAGGAGCGCCACGAGCACGCCTGCCGCGACCGCTGCGCGACGCATGATCCAACGTTAGGCGACGGGCCCGGCGGCCGGGCGATTTCTTGTCGATAGCGAGCCCGGACCGTCCACGCTCCTCTCGGTCGCTCCTTCGTGGTGCGCAGACCAACAGGCTGGGTTCCGTCTTCTGTGCTCCGAGCAGCTCCTGTTCGAGCGCACCCCGCATCCCACTGACTTGGGTAAACGGCTCCCGCCGTTTCGCTTCTTCGTCGAAATGCTATGCAGACCTCATCGAGCACCGTCCCGCCGGAGGTGCCACGGATTCGGCTCCGGGATACCCATCTCTGGAGCAGAAGGCGACCACGCTTCGTCGCAACTTCGTCGCGGGCTGTCCGTCGAGACAGCTTGTGAGCTACGCGCGAGGGACCGTTGTGGTGGCAGTGCTGGCGCTCCTGTCGGTCCTCGGGCCGCCCGCCTCCGGATCGCCGGCTGCGACGGTGCGTGGCGCGAGCCTGCGTCGCCTCGCCACCAACATCACCGGGCTGTCGAGCGACCGCTCGCGCTACGTCGTGTGGACGACCGCGCAGAACGGTGTCGTGACGTATGACAGCTTCACCGGCCGGCGGCACGACGTCGCGGTTCCGGTCAGCCACTGCACGCTTCCGAGCATCGGTGCGATCCACGCCACGGAAGCCGTCATCGTCTGCTACCCGTCGCCGCAGTTCCTGTTGAACCTCGTCACGGGCACCACGAGCCCGATCCCACCCGCGTGGCCCATCGACTTCGGCGTGACCGGGATCGGCTCAGGCTGGCTTCGCTCGACCGGACCATGCGCCGGCGGGCCGCTGCCAAGCTTGTGCGACATCCTTCTCAACCGCCAGACGGGCGAGCTTCGCCAGCAGCCGCGTCAATCGTCCACCGTGCTCAACCTCGACGCGCCAGAGCCCACCCCGGTCGTGCGCTGCGATCCCAAACGCGGCCAGTTCACCACGCCCACCTACGACGGGCACAACTACCTCGTGCGTGACGCGAGTGGCAACCTCATCCTCCGGCGGTGCGGAGGACGCAGTACCGCGCTCTCCCGTGACGGCTTCTACGCCGCCGACGCCACAATCGGCTCAGGCATCGCGTCCTGGCGTGATGGCGGAGCGGTCTTCGCCTACCGGCTGGACGACCGCATCACCTACCGCTACTCGGTCGGGCCAACCTTCGTCGCGGTGACCCACACGAGCCGGGCGATCTTCGCCGCGAGTGAGATTCAGGAAGACCGCGGCGGGTCCTTCACCGCAACGCTCCTCACCGCTCGAATTCCCGTCGCACGCAGCCGGTAGCTCACCGCTGCCCGCCCCGCCCCGACACCCGCCGCTTCGTCGACGCCCGCGGGATGATCGCCGTCGGCACCAGCACCTCGCCGCCGTCCGCCCGTCCTTCGACGATGTCGATGAGCAGCTCGATCGCGCGTTGGCCGATCTGGTCGGGGTGGAGGGTGACCGCCGTCACCGACGGCCCGGAGGACTTGCCGCGGCTGCTCTCGGTCGCCGTCATCGCCAGCAGCAGCTCGTCCGGGACCCGGACGCCGCGGGCCTTCGCCGCCAGGAGCGCCCCGAAGGCCAGCCGGTCGTAGCTCGCGAAGATCGCGTCGGGTGGGGTGGGCCCGCTCAGGAGCTTGGTGGCGGCGGCGTAGCCGGCGCTCTCGGTCAGCTCCTGATCGGCCTTCGTGATCAGTGGAGCCATGCCGTGCTCGGTGCACCACTCGCGGTACGCCAGCTCGACGTCGACGCTGTAGGAGATGACGGTCGGCGTCGTCATCAGCGCGATCCGCCGGGCCCCGCGGCGGGCCAGGTGGTCGAGGACCGACCGCGTGCCCGCGACGTGGTCGTTGTCGACCCACGCCCGCCCGGCATCGTCGCCCACCACCCGCCCGGTCGTGACGAGCGGCATCGACGCGGTGCGCAGCTCCTCGACCAACGGATCGCCCTCGACGGGATCGACGACGATCGCGCCGTCGACGGCCACCCCGACGGCGGCGCCGAGTCCCATGTCCGACGGCGTGAGGACCAACGCGTAGCCGCGGTCGAGCGCGGCAGCCGACGCCGCGGTGGTCAGGTAGCTGAAGTACGCGAAGTCCGAGAGCGCGATGCGCACCTCACGGGGCTGGGAGATGACCAGCCCCAGCAGCCCCGTCTTGCCGCCCGCGAGGTTGCGGGCCGTCGCGTTGGGGCGGTAGCCGAGCTCCTGCGCGACCTCGTGCACCCGGTCCCGCGTCTCCTGCGGGAGCCGGCCCTTGCCGTTGAGCGCGTGCGAGACCGTGGTGACGGAGACGCCGGCCGCCGCCGCCACCTCGCGAATGCCCACCCTTCGATTCACCGCGGCCACGCCCCGCAACGTAACCGAAGTGCCCTTGACATGCAAAAACGGTTTGCCTTAGGCTCGCGCCACCAGCTGCAAAACCGTCTTACCACCAGGAGAGACAAGGATATCCATGTCGGTAGCTCCCGCTCAGAACGACCCCACGATGTGGACGAGCCTGCTCCATGCAGGCCTCGTCGGCTCGTTCATGCGCCTCCCGTTCGTCGCGCCGGACTCGGACGCGCTGGTCGCGGCCGCCGCGCGGGCCGGGATCTACGGGCTGCCGTTCGACGCCACCAACATCAGCCGGACCGGCGCCAACTACGGGCCGCGCGGCATCCGCGAGGTCTCCTGCCAGTTCCTGCCCTACAACGCGACGCTGGACTTCGACCTCATCGCGGCGCTCAACCCCGTCGACTGCGGCGACTGCGACGTCGTGCTCGGCAACGCCGAGAAGACCTTCGCCCGCGCCCAGGCCGACATCGGCGCGATCCTCGACGCCAAGGCGCTGCCGGTCACGCTCGGCGGCGACCACTCGATCACGATCCCCGCCGTCCGCGCGGTGCGCGAGCGCGTCGCCGACCCGGGCCTCGTCCTCGTCGACATGCACCTGGACACCGCGCCCGACGTGGGCGGGGAGGAGCTCAGCCACTGCTGCCCGGTCACGCGTGCGGTCGACGCCGGCTTCGATCCCGCCAAGATCGCGCTGGTCGGCATCTCGGGCTGGATGAACCCGCGCACCGAGATCGACTACTGCCGCGAGCACGGGATCACGGTGATCTGGCTCGAGGACATCTGGGAGCGCGGGTCCGCGTGGGCCGCCGATCGGGCCCGGGAGGTCGCGGGGGCGGGCGACGGCATCTACCTGTCCTTCGACGTCGACTCGCTCGACGCCGCCCACGCCCCCGGCACGTGCTGCCCGTCGCCGGGCGGGCTGACCAGCCGCGAGGCGATCGAGATCGTCCGGGGCGTCTCTCGCGAGGGCCTGCTGGGCGTGGACGTCGTCGAGACCGCGCCGAGCCTCGAGGCCACGCCGTCGACCGCGCTGATCGCGGGCCGCATCGCCATCGAGGCGATGGCGTTCCACGCGGGCGCGGGCGCCGGCCGCTGACGCCATGAAGGTGCTCCTCGGCCAGCTCTGCCCGGTGCCCGGTGACGTCGCCGCCAACGTCGGCGCGGTCATCGACGCCCTGGCGCGCCACCCGGCGGCCGAGCTGGCCGTGTTCCCGGAGCTGTTCCTCGGCGGCTACGACCTCACCCGCGTGGCCGAGCGGGCCGTCGACGCCGACGGCGCGGAGATCGCCGAGCTGCGCTCCGCCGCGCGCGGGGCCGGGACCGCGCTGGTCGTGGGCTTCGCCGAGGCGCTGCGCGACGGACGCGTGGCCAACGCCGTCGCGTGCGTCGACGCCGACGGCGCGCTCGTGGCCACCTACCGCAAGGCGCACCTCTTCGGCGCCGCCGAGCGCGCGGCCTTCGTCCCGGGCGACGCGCTGCGCGTCGCCACGCTCGCCGGGCGGCGCGCCGGCCCGCTGGTGTGCTTCGACATGGAGTTCCCGGAGCCCGCCCGTGCCCTGGCGCGCGCCGGCGCCGACCTCCTGGTCACCGCGGCGGCGAACATGGACCCCTATGGGCCCGACCACGAGCTCGCGGCCTGCGCACGGGCGCTCGACAACCGCCGCCCGCACGTCTACGTCAACCGCTGCGGCCACGAGGCGGGGATGAGCTTCGCCGGCGGCAGCGCGGTGATCGGGCCCGACGGGTCCGTTCAGCACCAACTCGGTCGCGAGCCGCACCTGGCCTGCGTCGAGCTGGCGGACGAGCCCATGACGGGCGCGGACGCCGACTACCTGCTTCACCTCCGCCCGGACCTGACGGTGGAGGTCGACCAGCCCATCCCCACCCACGGAGGCACCGCATGAGCGCCCACATGACCGATCCGCCCGCGGCCCCGCCCGCCCCGGGGCTGTTCACGCGCAAGGCGACCGGCCTGGTGCGCGAGGGCCGGACCCGCGACGCGTTGTTCTACAACCTGCTGTGGTCCAGCGTGGCGCTCACGTTCGCGTTCTACTGGCTGTTCGCGGCGTTCTACCCCGGCTCCAACGCGCTGCTCTCGTCCCTCATCGCCGCCTGCCTCGGGCTGCCCGGCGCGTTCCTGTACGCCATGCTCACGCAGCTCATGCCCCGGACCGGGGGCGACTACGTGTTCAACAGCCGGTCGCTGCACCCGTCGGTCGGCTTCGCCGGGAACTTCAGCTACTCGTTCTGGCTGGCGGTCGTGATCGGCGTCTACACGACCTACATCGCGTCCTACGGCTTCGGCGCCTTCGGCCGCATGATGGCCGGCTTTGGGGCGGGCTCGGGATGGCTGAGCTTCGGTGACTGGTTCTCGACCTCCGCCGGTCTCTTCATCACCGGCACCGTCATGTTGGTGCTGTCGGCGGCGATGTTCGCGCTGGGCGGCGTGCGCCTGTTCTTCCGCGTCCAGGCGGTCTGCTTCGTGGTCTACCTCCTGGGCGCGATCCTCGTCCCGGTGCTCGTCGGCGTCTTCCAGAGCCATGGCGGCTTCCTGGCGAACTTCGACGACTACGGCGCCCACCTGGGGACCACCGGCGCGACGGCGGCGCTGGCGGGCTCGGCCAAGCAGGCCGGGTTCGCGCACGCCGGCTTCAGCTGGGAGATGACCTTCAAGGCCGTGTCGGTGTTCTGGTTCATCTTCGGCTTCATCTTCTCCAGCAACTACTTCGCCGGGGAGATCCGCCTCGCGAAGCGGACCCACCTCTACTCGATGCCGGGCGCCGTCCTGCTCGCCGTCGTCGTGCTGCTGATGCTGATCCCGTCCTTCACCCACGTCGTCGGCTACGACTTCGCCTCGCAGCTCGGGCTCGCCGACCCGGCCGCCTACGGCTTCAGCGCCGGCGCCCCCGCGTACCCGGAGCTGATCGGCATCGCCTCCGGCAGCCCGGTCATCGGCGCCGTGGCGATCATCGGGTTCACGATCGGCATGGCGGTGTGGCTGCCGCAGACCATCATGCTCGTCAGCCGCAACATGTTCGCGTGGTCCTTCGACGGCGTCGTGCCCGAGCGCCTCTCCTACGTGGACCGCCGCTCGCGCTCGCCCATCGTCGCCATCGTCGTCATGCTCGTCGTGAGCATCGCCAGCACCGCCGTGTACGCGTTCACCGACTGGCTCAGCTCCCTCTCGGCGCTGCTCGGCCTCTCGCTGCCGCTGCTGGTGACGGCGATCGCGGGCACGCTGCTGCCCTTCCGGCAGCCGGCGCTGGTCGAGAGCTCGCCCTACAGCCGCCGGATCGCGGGGGTGCCGCTGCTGACCCTGGTCGGCTCGCTCGCCACGCTGGGCTTCGCGGCGGCGATCGGCGTGCTGCTGTGGGATCCGGGCTCGGGCGCCAGCCTGAGCCAGAACCCGGGTCGGGTGGCGCTCGTCGTGGGCGTGTACCTCGTCGGCCTGGCCGGCTGGTTCGTGGCGCGGGCGGTGCGGCGCTCCCAGGGCGTCGACATCGACCTGGCCTACCGCGAGCTGCCGGCCCAGTAGAGGCTGTCGCCCATGAGCCTCTTCCGGCGCAAGGACCGGGGCGGGGAGCCGGCGACGCGGCTCTACTACGCCTCCGACATCCACGGCTCCGACGTGCTGTGGCGCAAGTTCCTCAACGCGGCCGCCGCCTACCGCGCGGAGGTGCTCGTCATGGGCGGCGACGTGACCGGCAAGGTCGTCGTCCCGCTGGTCGAGGGGCCGGCGGGCTTCCACGTCGAGCTGTTCGGCCAGAGCCAGGACGTCGCCCGCGACGAGGTCGAGGAGATGGAGCACCGCATCCGGTCCAACGGGATGTACCCGCACCGGATGACGGCCGAGGAGGTGGCGCGCGTGGCGACGCTGGAGGAGGACGCCAAGGAGGAGTGGTTCGCCGACGTGATGCGCGCGACGTTCGACGCGTGGCTCGCGCTCGCCGACGAGCGGCTGGACGACGAGACCCGCTGCTTCGTCATGCCCGGCAACGACGACCCGGCCGGCGTCGACCGCTCCATCGAGGAGGCCGTCAAGGTCGAGGCGTGTGACGACCGCGTCGTGGAGTTCGCCGACCACACCATGATCTCGCTCGGCTACGCGAACCCCACGCCGTTCGACTCGCCGCGCGAGCTCAGCGAGGACGAGCTCTACCGCCGCGTCTGCGCGCTCGCCGACCAGGTCGAGAGCATGGACCGCTGCATCTTCAACCTGCACGTCCCGCCGTACGACTCCTCGCTGGACACCGCGCCGGCGTTGACCGACGACCTCGAGGTGGTGATGTCCGGCTCGGCGCCGAAGATGATCCCGGTGGGGTCGACCGCGGTGCGGGAGGTCATCGAGCGCTACCAGCCACTGCTGTCGCTCCACGGCCACGTGCACGAGAGCGCGGGCGCGACGACCATCGGGCGCACCCTGTGCATCAACCCGGGCAGCGACTACCACACCGGGCGCAT
>DATDMD010000150.1:0-2626 GCA_036518975.1 Baekduia sp. | reverse complement strand
CGCGCCGCGCGTGGCGCGCGCCGCGGCTCCGGACCGGGGACTCAGGCGCCGGGCTGGTAGAGGTCGGCTCCCGTGACCCACGTCTTGTCGACCGTGGTGACCTTGCCGCCCTTGACCTGCTTGATGAGCTGGTAGGTGTTGCAGACCGACTGGTTGCCCGCGAGCTGCTTGCCGTCGCACGTGTACTCGTGCGACAGGAAGCCCGCGTTGTCGGTCCCGGTCTTGAACGCCTTCAGGATCGCGTCCTTGTTGAGCCCGTCGACCCCGAGCGGGTCGAGCTTGGCCTGGATGTTCATCACCGAGGCGAAGCCGGCCTGGGCGATGGAGTCCAGCGCGAGATCCTTCGGGCCGTACTTCTGCACGGCGGCGAGCATCAGGTTCGCGTCCGGCGCGCCGCTGTCCAGCGACTCGAACGGCTGCGCGAAGTAGAGGCCCTCGGCCGCGTCGCCCGCCGTCTTCAGCGCGGGCGGCGAGGTGCACGGGTCGATGCCCATGATCTTCGCCGTCGAGCCGACCGACTTCAGGGCCTTCAACAACGCCGGGCACGCGTTGGGCGAGTTGACGTAGATCAGGTCGGGCGAGCTGGAGACCGCCGAGGCGGCGACCGACGAGAGGTCGGCCGCGTTCGGCGCGACCGGGACCGACTTGGCGTCGATGCCCGCGGCCTTCATCGCCGGGACGATGACGCCCAACCCGGTGAACTTGCCCTGCGTGTCGTCGGTGTAGAGCACCGTCGCCTTCTTGACGCCGAGCTTCTCCTTGGCGTACTGGACGGCCGCCGCGTTGTCGCCGATCGAGATCGAGATGAACTGGATCGCGTCGGGGCTGTCGGACTCGGCCGGCGTGAACGGGATGCCGCCCACGTAGGCGAGCTTGGAGCGCGCGTAGACCGGGAACGCGCCCGGCGCGCCCGTGTCGGCGCCGCCGAGGATCAGCGCCGGCTTCTTGTCGACGATCTGGTTGGCGCAGCGTGACGACGTCGACGGCTGGCCGTCGGTCGCACAGGAGTCGATCTTGACGGGATGGCCGCCGATGCCGCCCTTGTAGGCGTTGATGTACTTGACCGCGGCCTCCGCGGCCTGGCGGTACTCGGGGAACGTGACCGGCCCGGACTCCAGGTTCAGCAGGCCGAGGACCACCGGCGAGCCGCTGGCCGCCTTGGGCGTGCCGAGCGCCGACGCCGTGTCGGGCGCGGCGGCCGCCGTCGAGGTCGCAGCGGGAGCCGCGGCCGCCGTGTCGGTCGACTTGTCGTCGTTGCTGCTGCCGCACCCTGCGGCCAGCGCCGCGGTGAGCGCCAGGGCACTCAACCCCGGGACCCAGCGAATGGATGACTTCATGTGAGCACTCTCCTCTTGTGTGCATGCTGCAGGGAGCAGCGGTCCTGCCTCAGGCCGGTCATGCCACCGCGGGCTCCGCCCCGTCGCCCAGGTAGCTCGACCGCAGCAGATCGGGGCGGTCCCGCAAGTCGGAGGCCGGTCCGTCCAGGACCAGCCGGCCGTGGTTGAGCACGTAGGCGCGATCGGCGACTTCCAGCGCCAGCGCGACGTGCTGCTCCACGAACAGGACGCCGGCGCCGAGGTCGGCGGCGACGCGCCGCAGGATCGGCAGCAGGCGCTCGACGATCACGGGCGCGAGGCCAAGCGACATCTCGTCGACGAGCAGCAGGCGCGGCCGCGAGACGAGCGCGCGGCCGACCGCGAGCATCTGCTGCTCGCCGCCCGAGAGCACGCCGGCCTTGCGGTCCAGGCACTTCTGCAGCTCGGGCAGCAGCTCCAGCAGCTCGTCGCGCGCCAGCGTCCGGCCCTTGCCCTTGGCGAGCGTGAGGTGCTCACGGACGGTCAACCCGAAGAACAGCGCGCGACCCTCGGGGACCAGCGCCATGCCGCGCCGCGCCAGCAGGTGGGCGGGAACGCCGCCGACGTCCTCGCCACCGAAGCGCACCGTGCCGCCGATCGGCTCCAGCAGGCCGGCGATCGTGGTCATGGTGGTGGTCTTGCCGGCGCCGGTGGGGCCGAGCAGGGCGACGACCTCGCCGGGCGCGACCGCGATCCGCAGGTCGCGGACGACGGGCGTGCCGGCGTAGCCGGCGTCCAGGCCGTCCAGCTCGAGCAGCGGCGCGTCAGGCAACGGGGGTCTCCTCCTCGCGCGCGCCGCCGAGGTAGGCGGCGACGACAGCCGGGTCGTCGCGGATCTGCGCGGGCGTGCCCGCCGCGATCAGGCGACCGAAGTCCAGGACGTGCACGGTGTCGCAGATGCCGAGGACCAGCCCCATGTCGTGGTCGACGAGCAGGACGGTGACGCCCTCGGCGGGCATCTCGCGCAGGCGGCGGCCCAGCTCCTGGCTCTCGTCGGTGTCGAGGCCCGCGGCAGGCTCGTCGAGGAGGACCAGGCGCGGGCGCATCGCCAGCGCGCGGGCGACGCCGACGAGCTTGCGGCGTCCGTGCGAGAGCTCGGAGGGCAGGCGGTCGGCGACGTCCTGCAGGCCGGTCAGCTCCAGCGCCCAGGCGACGTCGGCGGCGGCCGCGCCGTCGTCGCCGAGCGGCAGCAGCAGGTCGCGCAGCGCGCGGGCGACGCCGATGCGCTCGCGGGCGACCAGCAGGTTCTCCTGCACGGTGAGGTCGTCGAA